>NZ_JBDYKL010000035.1:0-53757 GCF_040012415.1 Sanguibacter sp. 25GB23B1 | reverse complement strand
ACCACGCACGACGAAGGCCGGGACCCGCGGGTCCCGGCCTTCGTCGTGCGTGGTTCAGCGGCGGCGGACAGCCGAGGCGATCGAGGTGCCGACGAGCGCCACGCCAGCGGCACCGAGGAGCACGATGAGCGCGAGGTCGTTGTCGAACTCGGCGCCGAGCGCGCGGGCGAGGATTCCCGCACCGACGACGGCGACGACCAGACCCCAGATGATCGTGCTGGGGCGGAGCGGGCGACGCGCCGGCGGGATGGGCTCGGTAGCGGCCGTGGCCTCGGGCTGGACGGGGAGCGGTGCGGTGGGCTGTGAGTCGGTCATGACTCCTCCTTGATGAAGATCTCGCCGGCCCCGGCCTTGACGACCAGGTGGATGTCGGGCGTCGCGCCGTCGCGGACGTCCTCGGTCTCGAACTCGGCACCGGCGGTGCCGACGCCGCCGCGGACGTCGTCGTCACCGTCGAGCTGCCAGTACACCTGGCCGGCTCCGAGGGTGATCTCCGCCGAGGCCGACGGGTCCTGCGGGAGGATGACCGTGACGTTGCCTGCCCCCATCTCGACGGGGACGGTCACGGGTCGGTCGTCGACCGGCGGGAGGTCGAGAGAGGTGAGGTCGAGCGTGATGTCGCCCAGCCCGAACGAGTAGCCGTCCTCGGCGTCCTCGACGGTCTCCGGTGCGTAGGAGCTGCTCCCGATGGCCGAGCGGTTGGCACCGTCGAGGAAGATGCCGTCGGAGGACCAGGACGCCGCGGGTGCGCCCACGATGATGGCGACGATCGCGAGGAAGCCGAGGCCACCGGAGGACCGGCCCCGGATGCCGGCGAGGACGATGGCGAGCCCGGTGAGGATCACCCCGACGCCGACCGCCGTGAGCCACGGGCTGTAGTCGAAGTCTCCGGAACGGTCGAGGAGCAGGAGGGCGGCGAAGGTGAGCAGGCTCAGGCCGAGGACCGAGCTGACGTACGTCACGCCGGCGCTCCGCGGGCCGCGAGGGTGGTCGCCGGGCTTCTGGTTCCCGTCCCACGTCGCCCCGTAGACCTGCGGTCCGCGCGGCGGACCGCCCGGCGCCTGCCACGGCTGCCCCGAGCCGGGGTGGATCGCGCCGGTGCCACTCGGGGTGCCCTGCCCGGACTTCTGGAGGTTCGGTCCGTGGACGGTCCCGGTCGTGGGCGACGAGGGGACGGCGCCGGCGGCGAACGTGCCGGACGGCATGGCGACCGTGGGGGTCGAGCCCGGCGGGGTCGGCGCGGTCGGTCCCGCGTGCGGGAAGCCCTGACCGGGCGCGCCGGGCGAAGGCGCACCGGGCCCCGGGACGAAGGGCGGCTGACCGTTGCGCTGGTTGCGGAACGTCACGAGGGCGTAGACGGCGAAGACGGTGAGAGCGACCCAGAACATCGCGCCGAACCAGTGCCCACCGTCGCCCCACCATCCGAGGCCGCCGGTCGTCACGCCGACGAGGAAGACGATCCCCGCACCGACCAGAGCCGAGTCGAAGCGACCACGGATCGCCTCCTGGAGGTGGATCCGGCCGTCGATCTGCTCCGGCAGGAGGGCCCAGCCCAGGGCGTAGAGGACGAAGCCGACCCCCGAGACGAGGAAGAGGACACCGAAGGCGGCCCGGACGAGGAGGGCGTCGACACCGAGCCGGAGGGCGACACCGGAGGCGACGCCCCCGATCCAGCGGTCCTGCGCACGGACGATACCGGCTCGGCGGATCGAGTCGAAGAACTCGTCGACCTTGTCGGGAGGGCCCACCGGGGTGGTGGGCGGTTCACCCGGTGGCGTCCCGGGTGCGGAACCTGCTGCGGAGGAGTCGGAGGTGTTCATACCGACGATCCTTCTCGCTCGGCAGCCTCCCGACCATCGGGTGTTCCCCTGAGACCCCCCTGATTCTTCGCCCGGGCGACCCTGAAGAACTCCTCGGATCCCCTCCGGGACGCCTCTCGCGTGTGACGATCAGTGAGTGAGCCCATCGACCACCCTGCCCGGCGCCCCGCGCGCACGCCTCCCGCTGCGTCGTCCACCCGGGAACCGTCTCCTCGGTGGCGTCTGCCTCGGCATCGCCGCGCACCTCGACCTGCCGGTGCGCTCCGTGCGCATCATGGCGACGATCCTCGCCCTCGGTGGTGGCATCGGAGTGCTGGCGTACGTCTTCCTCTGGGCCACGGTGCCGACCGGTGACCCGGCCGCCGTCGCCGCGGAGCAGCGTGACCCGGCGCTCGCTCGGATCGCCTCCCGCGGGCAGCAGCGCTGGGACGCCGAGCGCCAGGACCTGTGGTCGAACGTGCCGGTGCGAGACATCCTCGTCGGCGGCCTGCTCGTCGTCGCGGCGGCCGCGCTCGTCGCAAGCCGTCTCGGTGTGACGATCGAGTGGTCGTGGGTGCTTCCGGTCCTCATCGCCCTCGCGGGGGTCGGGATCGCGTGGAGCCAGCTCGACGAGACGGAACGTGGCCGGTGGCTGACGCGGGCCGGTGGCCGGACACCCAACGTCGTGCTCCGGCTCGCGGGCGGCATCGTGCTCGTCCTCATCGGCGTGCTCCTCCTCGTGAGCCAGGACATGAGCGGCTCGGAGATGATCCCCGCGGTGGTCGCTGCGACGGCGGTGCTCGCCGGGGCCGCGCTCGTCCTCGCACCCTGGTGGTTGCGACTGGGTCGGGAGCTCAGCGAGGAGCGGGCGGCCCGTGAGCGCGCGAACGAGCGCGCAGACATCGCCGCGCACCTGCACGACTCGGTGCTCCAGACCTTGGCGCTCATCCAGCGCAGCGCGGCACGACCCGGCGAGGTCACACGGTTGGCGCGCAACCAGGAGCGGGAGCTCCGGGAATGGCTCTACAAGGACCGTCCGGCCGCCGGCACGTCGCTCGCGGCGGACGTGGCGGCACTCGTCGCCGAGGTCGAGAACACGCTCACGGAACGGACCGGCGGTGACGAGTCGGTGTCGATCGACGTCGTCGTCGTGGGGGACTGCCACCCGAGCGAGGCGACGAGCGCCCTGCTCCAGGCGACCCGGGAGGCGCTCGTCAACGCCGTGGTGCACGGCGCGCCGCCGGTGTCGCTCTACCTGGAGATCAGCGAGCAGGCTGCCGAGGTCTACGTGCGCGACCGTGGCGCGGGCTTCGACCTCGACCAGATCCCGCACGATAGGTTCGGCGTGCGGGAGTCGATCCTCGGACGCGTGCAGCGCAAGGGGGGCGAGGCCACGGTCGTCTCCCACGGGGACCGCGGGACCGAGATCGCGCTGCGCATGCCGCTGGCGGACACGAACCACAAGCAGAGCACGACCGAGGAGCGAGCACGATGACAGCGACAGAGCAGGTGCGAGTGGTGCTCGTGGACGACCACGACATGTTCCGGGCGGGGGTGCGGGCGAGCCTCGACGCTCACGTCGAGGTGGTCGGCGAGGCGGCCGACGTGGACGGTGCGGTCGAGGTCATCCTCGCGACCCGGCCGACGGTGGTGCTCCTCGACGTCCACCTCCCGGGCGGCGGTGGCGGTGGTGGTGCGGAGGTTCTCACGCGGTGCGTGCCCGTCATCGGTGAGACCCGCTTCCTGGCGCTGTCGGTGTCCGACGCGGCGGAGGACGTCGTGGCGGTCATCCGGGCCGGCGCTCGCGGGTACGTGACGAAGGCGATCTCGGGCCCGGAGCTCAGCGCCGCGATCGACCGTGTCGCCGGCGGCGACGCGGTCTTCTCGCCGCGGCTGGCCGGCTTCGTGCTGGACTCGTTCGGAACGCAGGCGGCAGACGTCGCCGTGCGGGACGACGAGCTCGACCGGCTGTCTGCCCGCGAGCAGGAGGTCATGCGCCTCATCGCGCGCGGGTTCTCCTACCGGGAGGTGGCCGGTGAGCTGTTCATCTCGATCAAGACGGTCGAGACCCACGTGTCGGCGGTGCTGCGCAAGCTCCAGCTCTCCTCCCGGCACGAGCTCACGCGCTGGGCGGCGGCGCGGCGGCTGCTCTGACCTGTCGGAGGCTCGACCGTCGCCCGTGTCTCAGTAGATCGGGTCGGTGACGAGGCGGCTGCGGAGCTCGGTGACGAGGCGGCTGCGGAGCTCGGTGACGCTGATCGAGGGGGCGGTGGTCGTGGTCGTGGCCGTGCCGTCGATGGGTTGGTAGGTGGTGCCGCCGTCGAGGGAGAGCTCGCCGGTCCATCGGGTCGTCATCGTGACGGCATAGTCGCCGGCCTGCGTGTAGGGATGGGCAACGGTGTGGTGGGGCCAGGCGTGGCCCGGGTCCGTGGTGGTTGTCGGGGTGCTGCCGTCGGCCCAGTCCCAGGTGAACTCGGTCGGTGTGGCACGGACGGTGACAGGCTGTCCGACGATGGTGGTGGCGAGGATCTGTGGGGTCGCGTCGGTGTAGGCGATGTTGTCCATCTGGACGGGGAGCCAGCCGCCGGTGGGGCCGACGACGATGACCGACGGGGTGATCGGGAGCGCCTGGAACTCGGCCGCGGTCATGGTCACCGGGAGCGCACCGGTGGGAGTCGTCGCGCAGCTGACGAAGGAGTTGTGCACGGGTGCGGTCCAGTTCCCGAACGTGTCGAGCTCGCTGATGCTGGTGGGCGCGAACTCGAAGTCGGTCGGGTCCTCGCACCGCTCGGCTGCTTCGTTCGCCGAGACCGTCGCACACATCACGACCATCGCCCCGGGCCCACAGCTCATGGACGTGGGCGCGATGTGGACTCTCTGCTGGCTCTTCTTCGGGTCAGCGAGAGTGGTCCAGCGTGCAACCTGACCGTCCAGCGTCACGATGTCGTCTGTCGCCGACGCGCCGAGCGTGCGTTCTTCTGACTTGTCACGTGGAGCAACCGCCACCACCGTGTCTCGCGACGGTGCCGGGTTGACGTCAGTCACGGACCAGCCCGTGTCGGGGCTGAGAGTGATTGCCACCGCGAGGGCCGTCTGAAGAGCGATGCCTCTCATCAGGAGACCTCGGTCGGACCGTCGATGCCGACATTGAATCCCCACCATGCCCCGGAGTCGAAGAAGACGGCGACGCCCCCCGAGTAGCTTCCGGTGAGGCTGGACGAGACCTGATCACCGTCTGGTCCGAGTACCTCAAGTGGGGCTTGAGTGATCTCTCCCTTCAGGACATACATGCTTGAGTCGTCTTGCCTGCTGATCGCCGGTTCGCCGGTCCAGCCGATGTCGCCACCGACAAAGCGCTCTTGTGCCTCCGTCTGGTCCGCGACCTCCTGCTCTGTCGTCGCACAGAAGCTGCTCTCGTCGTGGCAGAAGGCATCGAGCAGCGTCACGTCGCCGGACTGCAGCGTGTAGCCGTAGAGCGCGAGGAAGTAGTCTGCGGCGGCGCGAGCGCCGGCCTCGTCGTCGTTCGCCATCGCGGCCGGTTTCTCGGGCGGTGCTGGTGGCTCGGAGGGAGCCGTGGTGGCCTCGTCGTCAGCCGTCGGGGTGCTTGTTGCGCTCGGCGGCGAGCTCGGCTCGGGATCTGCGGTGCACGCCCCGAGCGTGAGGAGAGCAGCGAGACCTCCGACGACCGTGAGGGTGCGGACATAGTGACGAGGGGGCATGGACTCGACCTTAATGTCTCGATCGCCCGCATGGTCGGCTCGTCCATCGCCTGTGGATGAACGCTCGCTGGCTGACGAACCCATGCCGAGCGTCGATCCGGCAAGATGGCTCCATGACCACTTCGAACGACCAGGCAGGCAGCGTCCAGGACGACATCGAGGGCACGGACGGACGCCCGGTGCTCGTCGCGTGCTCGCACGGGACGGACAACGAGCAGGGCCAGGCGATCATCCGTGACCTCGTGGCCGCGGTGCGTGACCTGCTCCCGGACGTCGAGGTCCTCGAGACGTACGTGGACGTCCAGTACCCGCAGGTCGACGAGGTCGTGGCCAGCGTCGCCCCGGAGCGCGGCGTCGTCATCGTCCCCCTGCTCCTCTCCGGCGGCTTCCACGTGCACGTGGACATCGCTGCGGCAGTGGAGACACGGTCGGCCACCGGCGGGCCGACGGTCGCGGCACGAGCACTCGGCCCGGACGAGCGTCTCGCCGAGATCCTCGTCGAGCGGCTCGTCGAGGCCGGTGCGCGCCAGGACGACTCCGTGGTCGTCGCGGCGGCCGGGTCCAGCGACGCGCGAGCGGCGCGGGACGTCGAGCAGGTCGTCGAGACGGTGGCCCACATGTGGAACGGTCCGGTGAGCGTCGGGTACGCCTCCGCGGCGGCTCCGCGGGTCGCCGTCGCGACCGACCTCGCCCGCGCCTCCCTCGGAGGGCCCGCCCACGGTCGTATCGTCGTGGCGACGTACCTCCTCGCGCCGGGCTTCTTCCTCGACGGTCTCGGCCGTGTCGGTGCCGACATCGTCTCCGCGCCCATCGGTGCGCACCCGCTCCTCGCCCAGATCGTCGTCGACCGCTACCGCGCGGCTGCGGCGACGCTCGCGACCGACTGACGTGGACACTCCGCTGCGCGTGACGAGCGACCTGCTCGTCCCGGCGAGCGAGCTCACCTGGCGGTTCTCGCGGTCGTCGGGGCCCGGCGGCCAGGGCGTGAACACGGCCGACAGCCGTGTCGAGCTCCTCTGGGCACCGGCGGCGTCGCCGTCCGTCGCGGCGCTGCCCGAGCCGCTCCGTGAGCGGCTCCTCGAGCGGCTGCACGGCCGGCTCGTCGGTGACGCGGTCGTCGTCGTCGCGTCCGAGCACCGTGCCCAGCTGCGCAACCGGACGGCTGCGCGGGAGCGGCTCGCCCAGATCCTCCGGGAGGCGCTCGCGCCGCCGCCGCGGAAGCGGCGCGCCACCCGGCCCACGCGCGGCTCGGTCGAGCGCCGACTCGGGGCGAAGAAGAACCGCTCGGACATCAAGGCGGGGCGGTCGGGTGACCACCGCCGGTCCGGAGCCTGAGCCTGAGCCGCGAGGCGCATCCGGTAGCTAGTGCTGCTCCACCCAGTCGGGGGAGCGGCGCACGACCTCGCCGACCACGGTGATCGCCGGCGGGCGGACGCCCGCGGCGACGGCGCGCTCGGAGATCGTCGCGAGCGTCCCGACGGTCGTGCGCTGGCGTGCCCCGTACCCGTCCTCGACGACGGCGGCCGGCGTGCTCGGGTCGCGCCCGTTGGCGATGAGGCCGGCGGTCGTCAGGGGCAGGTGGGAGACGCCCATGAGCAGGATGACCGTGTGGTCGGGAGCCGACGGGACGTGGCCGACGTCCTCGTGGCCGGTGAGGACCGTGAAGCCCCGGGACAGCCCACGGTGCGTCACCGGGATGCCGGCCGCGGTGGGGACGGAGATCGCGCTCGTGACGCCGGGCACCACCTCGACAGGGATGCCGGCCGCCTCGCACGCGTCGAGCTCTTCACCGCCGCGCCCGAAGACATAGGGGTCGCCACCCTTGAGCCGCACCACGCCGCGTCCGGCGAGAGCGTGCTCGACGAGGAGCTCGTTGATGCGGTCCTGCGGGATGGGGTGGTGCCCGGCCGTCTTGCCGACGTCGATGACATCGACGTCCCGCGGCAGCTCGTCGAGGATGGCGCGCGGGGCGAGCCGGTCGATGATGACGACGTCCGCCGCGGTGAGCAGCACCCGGGCTCGGACGGTGAGCAGGTCGAGGCGGCCAGGACCGCCGCCGACGAGCGCGACCCATCCCTTCGTCGTGGGCGCCGCCACGGATGACGCGGGGTCGCCCGTCCCGGTCACGCTCGTCGCGACCGCCCCGGCCGTCGGGCGCGGGGGCGTGTGCCGGACCGGCAGGGTGCCGTCGCGCAGACCGCGCTCGATCGCGTCGCGCACCCGGATGGACCGGCGAGGGTTGCGCTCGCGCGCGGACGACGACGTCACGGACACGATCACGTCGTCGACGACCGCGACCGCCGGGACCCACGCGGTGCCGGCGACGGCGTCACCGGCGGCGATGCAGAAGACCTGACGCTCGTCGGCGTCGGCGGAGACGCGGGCGTCCGCGTCGCGGTCGCCGGTGGCGGTGTGCACGAGCCACGCGCCGTCGAGGTCGCCGGGCGCGTACTCGCGCTCGTGCTCCCAGGTGACCGTCCCGGCCGCCACAAGCTCGGCCATCGGGGCGCACAGCGCGGGGGAGACGACGGCGACTACGGCACCCGCGTCGGCGAGCGAGCGGGCACGGCGTGCGGCGACGAGGCCGCCGCCGACGAGCACGACGCGCCGTCCGGTGAGGCGCAGCCCGAGCGGGAAGATCTCCGAGGTGGCGTTGTCGTCCGTCATGGGACCAGACCCTACGACGATTGTGTTCCCGGTGTCCGTGCGGTCCGCGAGTTAGGCAGGGGGGAGTGTCCACAGGCGGATCGCCTGCCTGCCGACGAGCGGCAGGTGGGTACCGTGCGGCCGTGTCAGATGCGAAGCTGTCGCGGCCAGAAGAGAACGGGATGTTCGTGTCGCCCGAGTCGTGGGCGACCCGCTTCGGATCTCTTGAGTGCCCTGGTGAGTAGGGCGGGTCATCTCCAGATTGCGTGTCTGGTGATTCTGCGCAGATGTCGCACGCCGTCCCGGAAGGGTCGCAGGTGTGAACGGCGCCCTGTTGCGACGGGGCCGAGGACTACCGGGTGTTCTCCGATGCGAAGTCCGGTGCGGTGTGCCTGGATGATCATCTCGGTGGCGTATTCCATGCCGGTGCTGTGCGGGGAGACCGCGAGCATGGCTGAGGGTGTGGTGCTTCGCAGACCGCAGTGGACGTCGGTGACCGACGTGCCGATGGCTGCGCGTGTCAGTGCGGACAGCCCGCGGTTGCCCCACAGGTGCATCAGACTCATCGCGCCGTGCACGCGCGCAGTACCGAGGCGGTTTCCGATCACTACGTCGCATGACCGTTCGGTGGCGATCGGATCGTAGAACGCGTCGAGGTCGCCCAACCCGTAGGTGTTGTCGGCGTCGGCGAAGATCACGACGCGACCTCTGGCGTTGACGGCCCCCGATCGCAGTGCACGTCCGTAGCCGACGCGCGGCTCGCTGATGACGCGGGCACCAGCGATGCGCGCAGCCGTGGCAGACCGGTCTGTGCTCGCGTTGTCGACGACGAGCACCTCACCGACAAGCCCCCGTCCAGCGATCCAGGTGAGTGCGTCCGTCACGCAGATGGCCACCGTGCGCTCCTCGTTCCGGCACGGCAGCAGGATGGTGACGTCGATCTCTTCGGTGACCGCTGTGGACGTTCTGTGCTCTCGTCGAGCGGGATCCACCCTCACGGAACGCAGGTGCTGTAGAGGGCCCAGTGCGTGTTGTTCGCCCGAGGGGGGACGCCTGCCGGGAAGGTCGCTTGCTGGTCCAGCGGTGTGTAGGGGCCGTATCCGGCGAGCAGCGCCGCCTCCATCGTCAGCGGTTGGAGCAGCACGCCCTCCAGTGCCTCGCCCCCGACCTGAACCTGAGCCAGTCGTAGGTCGAGGTGCCATGCAGCGATCGGGACCATCGCGGGACTACGTACGACCAGTGGCCGCGCGCAGGCATCGACGAGGTCGGAGTCGAGCACGTCTCGAGCCGCCTCGAACACCTCGTGGCGCATCTCCCGTGCCTCGCGAACATCTCGCCACCCTGCGACGTTCGCGGCCACGGTGGCCGCCACGAGGACTGTCGCCAGGAGCGGGCCGGCCACGGCGCGGGCGACACCAGCTCGAGGGATCCGCACCGCGGCGAGCATTGCAGCGGCCAGCGGCACGCTCAGGAGTGCTGCCAGGAGGAGGTAGCGGGAGACCAGCGGGGTGCCCAGTGCGCCCTGCGCGAGGTAACCGAGGCAAGCGACGGCCGCGATGCATGCGATCGTCAGCACGGCCCGTCGGCGCTCCTCTGCCTCTGCGGATGCTGCTGTGAAGGCAGCGGGGGCCTGGTGTCGGAGGACAACGGGCAGGAGGCCGATCGCGACCGTCAGGAGTGCGGTAATGATCACGACGCCGCTCGTCGGTGACGCCAGTCCAGCGGCGAGGGTCGTGAACGCGGTGCTCACGCCGCGGGGGTTGTTGTTCAGCTCGGCGTTGCCAGCGGCCGAGTGAATGGCCACCAGAGCGTCGCCACCAGCCGCGCCCAAGACGATCCAGGCTGCGACTGCAGCGGTGAGTCCGCCCGTGAAGACCCACACGGTCCTCGAGAGCCGCGGCTGCCGCGTGTCGGATCGCCGGATGCGGCGCCACTCGAGGCTTAGCGGGACGAGCGCGAGGAGCACCGCTTCCGGTCGGAGCAGGGCCGCGACCATGAAGACTCCGACTGAAGCGCTGTGTTGGCCTCGTACGGCCAGGACGGTCGCGCCCACCGCGAGTGCCGCGTATGCGATGTCGAGCGATCCGTTCATGACGAGGAGCGCGACTGGTGCGCTGACGAGACCGATGAGGATCGCGCCAGTCGCTGCAACCTTGTCACCCGAGGTTCGCATCGCCAGCGCCCCCAGCAAGAGAAGGAGCGCGACGGCAGCGATGGCCGAAAGGACTCCTGTCAGGAGCTCAGCGAGGTCGCGCGGGAGGCCGCCGACCGCGATCGCGCCGAGGACCGTGAGGGGGTGCGGCGTGGGCGAGGAAGGGTGCGTGTAGTCCAGTCCCGCGCCGTGCATGACGTCGCGTCCCCAGGCGAGGGCGTACAACGCGTCATACCCCGGCCGAACGAAGAGGGAGACGGCGATAACGATTCCGGCAATCGCGACCGTCGAGATAACGCGGATGGCGATTGCCTTAACCGATAACGAAGAGCGCACTTCGTAATCAGTTTTTTCTTTTTTCGACAAATCCTGGCCTTCCCCCTCAAAGTGGTGCCACACTACAGCCAATCCGTTCCATGAGGAGCGTTTCTGCAGGGGGAGAAGTACGTTCATGCACCATCGTTCTCGCGCGCGCCAAGGCGTCAGAGTCTTCACGGGTCGCTTTCCCCAGCGACCTGTCAGCCCAGCGATCACGGGGCTCCTCGTCGCCGTCGTCGGCCTTGGAACGATGGTGGTCGTGCCCGCCGCCCCTTCTGCGGCCTACGTCGCAGTCACGGCGGACCCAGCTCCGGTCGGCACGGTGGCCGACTCCTCCGGGGTCGTCCCGGTGACTCCCACCTCGGCGCCGGTCGAGGAAGCGCGGGTCGAGTCCTGGACTCCGAGCAGTCATTCAGTCACCGAGAACGGTGAGACAACCCTCGATCTCTTCCCTCAGCCGGCGTTCAAGCGAACGTCGGACGGGTGGTCGGCAGTCGATCCGACGATCACGGCCGGCGCCGGTGCGTACCCCTTCGAGGCGCTGGGTCTGGTCAACCCCGTTCATTTCGGTTCGGACGCTGCGGCCCTGGTGACGATCGACACGACCAGCGGACCGATCGCGTTCGGCCTGGAAGGTGCGACGGTCACCGCCCCCACCCTCGACTCCGGAGTCGTCACCTACGCCGAGGTCTTCCCGGGCGTAGACCTCGAGTTCCGTACCGAAGGTGGCCGGGTCGGAAAGCACCTCGTCATCCACGACGGCTCGTCGCCACAGTCGTTCCGCTTCGTCATCGCAGACCCCGGGCACACTCTCGGCGACCCGGTCGAAGGTAACGCCGAGTCGTGGGACTTTCCATCCGCAGTGGCCTTCGGAACGGGCATCTCACTTCCCGCGCCCGCTGCATGGTCTGCGGCCGACCAGTCTGCGACCGGTCTTCCCGGGAGCTCCCACCAAGAGGTGTCGGTCGTGCCCGACGGATACGCCGTCGACCTCAGCCTCGACCCTCTCTGGGCCGCCGGGGCAGAGTTCCCCGTCGTGCTCGATCCCGCGATCGAGTGGACCGACGAGTACTGGACGCAGGACGATGGCCTCTCCCTCGCCTTTGCTCCGACTGGAGCCACCACCTGTGATGGTGGACCGTGCCAGCTCGCTGATCCCGTCGAAGGCAGGATGTGGGTAGGGGACCCGGATTCTGACGATCCTGACCTGGGTTCCTACCTCGCATACGCGGGAGTCGACCTCTCGGCGCTCAGCGATCGGCAGGTCACGTCCGCGGTGCTGTCCGGATACGACTACTGGGTCATTCCCGAGCTTTACGCTCTGTGCTCTCCGATCCTCGCGGACAGCACCGGTAGGGATCTTTCGGACGCGCGCTGTGATGCGACGACACCTCTCAACACCGACCGGCCATCATCGACCTCGTGGTTCGTCGATACGACGGAGACTGTTCGCTCGGCCATCTCGGGAACCGGCCCGACGGGCCTGCAGGTCGGGTTTGCGATCGATGGGGAACTCAGAGATTCCTGGGCTCCAGAGGATGGGCGGCGGATGTACGCCCCGTACTTCCAGATCAGCTATTCCGGCTACCCCGCCCCTCGTCCACTCACCCAGGAGCAGACCTTCGGCTGTGACTGTTGGGCGGGGCGTTCTACCGCCAATCAGGCCCTCGCCGCGGACCCGGTGAACACCGCAACCGGCGCCCTGATCGAGCGCTTCGAGGATCTCTCGATCGCCGGGGTCGGCCAGCAGATCGACCTCGCGCGCACCTACAACAGCCTTGACACCGCACCGGGTCCTTTCGGGCCCGGATGGGCATACTCCTACGGCGCGACCCTGACCGAGAACGCGAGCGGAGAGCTCGTCTTCCGCGACGGGTCCGGGACACAGTCCCGGTTCGGCGCGCTGATCGACGGCGGCTACGCACCCCTGGACCCAGCAGTCTCCGCCGACCTGACAGCCGGTCCCGATGGCACGCATGTCATGCGAAACCTGACCGGGTCGACGATGACCTTCGACTCCGCCGGTCTGTTGGTCGCGGCCGCTGACGAGCGCGGCCAAGGTCTGACGTTTGCGTACTCGGCCGGGACCTTGACCACGATCACCGACGCCCTCGGCCAGTCGCTCGAGCTGGCGTGGGACTCAGGCGTCGGGACGGATGCCCGGATCACCTCGGCGACGGCCTCCGACGGCCGCACCGTCAGCTACACGTACACGACCACTGCGGGAGACAAGCGCCTGACGGCAGTCACCGGCGTCGACGGGACGACAACGACGATCGCGTACGCCAGCACCGGGGGCATCTCCAAGATCACCGACCCCCTCGGGAACGTCAGTGCCCGCAACACGTACGACTCCGCCGGCCGGATCGTCAAGCAGCTCGATCAGATGGGCTTCCAGACGACGTTCGCGTGGGACGCCTCAACGCAGACCGCGACAATCACCGACCCGACCGGCAAGACTCGCCAGGACGTCTACAACGGTCTCAACCTCGTCAAGCAGATCGACGGTTCCGGCGCCTCAACGCAGACCCTGTACGACGGCGACAACAACCCGGCCGGAACGGTCAACGACTCCAACCAGCTGTTCCGTCAGGAGTTCGACGACCGCGACCGCCTCGTACGACGCGTCGCTTCCGCGCCGCTGCACTACAGCGAGTCCTGGACCTATGACGACGGCGACCGGGTCACGAGCTACACCGACGCCGAAGGCCATGTCACGTCCTACGCCTACGACACCTCCGGTCTTCTGCTCTCCGAGACCGACGCCAACGGTGGGGTCACGACGTACGCCTACACCACCGGTTCTGACGACGCGCCAGCGCACCTGCTTGCGTCCGTGACCGATCCGCTGGGGCGGACGACGACCATGGACTACGACGCCGCCGGTGACCTGGTCTCGACGACCTCCCCTGGCGGGCGGGTGACCACGAGCACCTACGACGCCCAGCACCGCGTCACCTCGACGACGAGCCCGTCCGGCGCCGTCACGTCCTTCACCTACGACGCAGCGGGCCGCCTGCTGACGTCAACCGATCCGCTCGGCGCGATCACCAAGAACGCCTACGACCTCGATGGCCGCCTGACGTCGACCACCAACCCCCTGGGCCGGGTGGTCCGGTACACCTACGACAAGGCCGACCGACTCCTCAAGGTGAGGCACTCCTCGGGCCGAACGACATCGACCTCCTACGACAAGGCCGGACGGGTGGCAACCACCACCGATGCGCTCGGAGCCGTCACCTCCTACGCCTACGACGACACCGGTCGTCCGATCTCTGTCACCGACGCCCTCGGCCAGGTCGCCACGACGACCTACGACGACCTCGGTCAGGTGATCGCCACGACGGACCCGTCCGGCGCCATCACGACATACACCTACGACGTCATCGGTCGACAGACATCCGTGACCGACCCAGACGGGGTGACGGTCTCCACGAGCTACAACCGTCGCGGCGATGTCACGAGCGTCCATGATGCCTTCGGGTACTCCGAGACCAACTACGACCCCGTCGGCCGCGTGAGAGGCACGTACGACTCCGACGGCGTCTACGCCGAGCGCTCCTACGACGCCGCCGGCCAGCTCACCGAGATCGTGACCGAACGCTCGACGAGCAACTACATCCCGAACTACTGGAGCGACCGCACCACCTTCGGCTACGACCTCGACGGCTTCACGACCACGACGGTGGACCCGCGCGGCAACGTTCCAGGCGCGGACCCAGCGGCGTTCACCACCACGAGAACCTACGACGCCGACGGCCGGCTCGCCGCAACGACGGACCCCTTGGGCCGCACGGTCTCGACCAGCTATGACCTGGCCGCGCGCCCCCTGTCGGTCACAGATCCTGCGGGCTTCACCACATCCACGGCGTACAACGCACTGGGTCTGCCGGTCACCATCACCGAACCCAACGGCGCGCGGACGCAGTTCGCGTACGACGGGTACGGACAGGTCACCAAGCGGGTGGACCAGCTAGGACGATCGACCCTCTACGCCTACGACGCAGCCGGATCCCTCATCTCACAGACGGACCCGCTGGGTCGCGTCACCTCGACCGCCTACGACGCCGTCGGGAACGTCTCGACCATCACGAAGCCCTCAGGCACAGCCACGAGCACCGTGAGCACGGACGGGCAGATCACGTACGACTACGACGAGGTCGGACGCGTCACGTCATCCACCTTCAGCGACGGCACCCCGTCCTTCCAGTACACCTACACACCCGCCGGCCGCCCCCAGGCCGCCTCCCGCGTCCAAGACACCACGACGCTCGCCACGGCCACCTTCGCCTACGACGCTGCAGGTCGAAAGACATCGACCGAGCGAACCGGACCCGGCGGAGGGACCTCGAACTACGCCTACACCTCCACCGGCCGCCTCGCGGGCGCGTCGTGGCCGACCGGTCAATCCGAGGCGTACAGCTACAACAGCCTCGGACAGCTCACCACCATCACCCCGTCTGGGGTGGGCGCCGTTGGTCCGGTGTCCTACCAGCATGATCCAGCCGGTCTGTTGACATCGGTGACCCGCAACGGCGCAGTGATCAACACGAGCACCAGCACCTATGACGCAGCAGGCCAGCTCGAGTCGCTCACCCACAGCGCCGCAGGCACGCCCCTGAGCTCCTACGGGATCGTCCGAGATGTCCGGGGCAACCCCTCAACAGTCACCGCTTCACGGGCCGCAGTGGACACGACGCCCGCATCAACGAAGACAACCCTGTACTCCTACGACAAGATCAACCGCATCACTTCCGAGTGCCAGGTACTGCGAGGCGCGACCTGCACCAGCACGTCCGCCAAGACAGCGTTCTATTACGACAAGGTAGGCAACCGCACCTCGCAGAACGTCCGACCCGCCGGCGGCGGAGCGTCGGTCGTGACGGACTACGCCTACGACACCGCCGACCAACTGCTCACCCAGCAGGTCGCCGGCACCGTCACCGCGACCGACACGTGGGATCTGAACGGCAACCTCCTCACCTCCCAGACCAGCGCGGGGACACGCACGTTCGACGTCAACCTCGCCGGGGAGACCGACTCAGTCGTCCTCGAAGACGGCAACACAGTGGGATACACCCACGACGCGCAAGGCAACCGCACCTCGCGAACGTACAACGACGCAACCGAGGCGACCTGGGCCTGGGACGACATCACCGGCATCACCACCCGACTAGCCGAGTACGACCAGAACGGTGCCATGACCTCCACATGGCTACCCGACCCCACCTCGAGCACCGGCACGCCCCTGGCATGGACAAACACCACAGAGACCTCGTGGTTGCTCAGCGACCCCTTCAAGAACGTCTCAGACTCCGTCCCCGCTGGAAGCGCGACCGTCGCCGGAAGCCAAACGCTTGGAGCCTTCGGGACCCCGATTGCCCCAGCGAGCGGCTCGATGATCGACCAGTCACTGGGCTTCCACGGCCAGTACCTCGACGCCCGCACCGGCCTGTACAACGTACGAGCCCGCGACTACTCCGCACAGACCGGCCGCTTCACAGCCAGCGACCCGATCACCATCCCCCATGGCTCTCCCTACGCCAACGGCTACACCTACGGCTTCGGGAATCCCATGATCGCCACCGACCCGAGCGGGCTCTGGCCCGACTGGAGCGAGATTGGGAGTGCGATCGGGGACAGCTTCGCGACGGCTGGGCGTCGCTTCGTGGGTTTCAGCACGGGCATCGCACTCGGTGTCGGGGACACAGCCACCGGGCTGTGGGGGGTAGTTCGCCATACCGAAGAGACGGCCGAAGCACTCAGTGCCCAGTGGAACGCCGACATGGATGAAGGTGGCCTCTATCAAGCGGCCATGTTCTACAACCCGGGTTACCACATCCTCGTGAACGGTGCCGCAACCATTGATGCTATTAAGGCAGGTTGTGCGACAGAAGCCGGGAGGAGCTTCGCCCACACAACGCTGAGTGTCGCGGGAGCAGCCACACTCGCAGGTGGAACCGTCCGTGCCGGAGCCGGCCTGGCGCGCAAGCCGGGCGCCTCGGTGCCAACCGGGATCGCGGCGAACCAGGCTGCCGGCAACGCTGGGCGCGATGCCATCGCTGCAAGATTCCCTGGGTCGCAAATCGAGCAGACCTTCACGACGTCTGCTGGAGTACGGCGACTCGACGTCCTGACTGTGACCCGTATGGGCATCGAGACGAAGGTAGGACGTACGTCGCTTACGACCATGACCACGTCTCAGATCGCCAAGGACTCGTTGCTTCTGCAGAGCGGCCAGGTCCGCAGCATCGAGTGGATGTTCATGCGTAGTGGGGTCACGGGTCAGATCGGCCCGACCGCACCACTGGCCGCTGCCTTGAACAAGGCGGGTATCAATTGGAGTCTTGTGCCATGAGTATCGACTGGAACGGTTACGAGACCTACGAGACCTACGAGCCCATCGGCCCTGGTTCGCCGAGTCATCTTCCTCGAATCGAGGCGCGGAGGTTGTTCGAGGAGCGTATGGAGGCCCGGCATGCTCGCATCGAGATGCTCGGGCGACTCGTTGCTGCCAGCGGTGTGGTGCTCGGAAGCGATGACGCGGCTGTCCAGGATCTCAACGATTGGATCGTTGCCCACATCGAAGCTGATCCGGAGAATCCAGGCTTCCCGCTGTCCGAGTGGTACTCGGTGTGCCATGACACGGCGTTGTTCCTCGGTGAGGTCATGATCGAGCGGCACCCGAATCTGTACTGGGAGTTCTTCACGTGGGGTAAGAAGAACGTGTCCTTCCAGCGTCATGTGCTCATGGGACTGAGCACCGAGGACCCCAAGTTCCACACGAACATCGACATCGATGGGATGGTCGTGGGCTACTCGCACGAGATCCTTGAATCGCGGGGATCGATCCCGACTTATGGCCTGGTTGAAGTCAAGGACCACCTGATCGACGTCGATGCTTTTGCTGCGCGCCACCGTCTACAGGAGCTCGACTCGCAGAGGTTCTGGGACTGGCTCCGAATCGCAGCTCAACGAGCCTGACACGAGCTCCACCTGCCACGCAGCAAGCACACGGCGTCGAACTCGACGTGATCGAGTCCACGGCCCAACGGCCACATCGATCTGGTGCTCGCCCTCGGGCCGGCCTGCCAATGCAGACAAGATTTCCGTGTCGATCTCGCACCTCTCCGGAGCACAGGGCGGCGCGCCCTTTCGCCAGCCGCTTGGTACGAGGGTGTGTCCTCTGGAACCGCTCCGCGGCCCCGCTGTCACTCGAGCCCCCTACTTGTTCAAGTCAGAGTGCTGGATCTGTGTCCCGCGGCCGCGCGATCGCCGGGCCTTCTTCGCACCGCCCGCGCGGCCCTTCGTCACCTCGGTCGCCGGTCGCCCCTGGCCAATGTCAGCGCGAACACGGGCAGCGACGACGTCGCTGTCGATCCCGCGAGACTCGAGGTCGTGGGCCATCGTCTCGCGCCTCTCCGCGCTGTCATAGGAGTCGCGGGCTTCCTCACGCACCGCGTCGGCGCGCAGCCTCTCCGCCTCCGGCTCGATTGTGCCCTCGGGAGAGGATTCGTTGGCCTCTCGTTCGGCTGTCTGGTCGATCCGATCAGCTTCAGCCACCAGCGACCGGCCTCTAGCGGTGTCCTTCTCCGCTCGCGCACGCTCTTCTGCGGCCTGTGACCGCAGTCTTTCGGCTCGTTCGACGGCTTCGCGGACCGCTACGGGATCACCGTTCGCGTCGTCGACGTCGAAAGGGCTTGAATCTCGACACGAGTCTTGTCCTGCGCACCTCGGGCCGGTCTGCCACCTACCGCTACAACGGCGCGATCATCAACTCCACACACCTCGCACGGGCCAACGCTGGGTGAGTCGGGAGTGCGATGGTGGGATCGGTCTGACCTTGCCGTTCAGGCTCTGGCGCTGGGATGTGGAAGGTCACCTGTCGGCGTCCACCGCGAGCCCGCGCCGGCGCATGACCGCGCGCTCGACCGGGGCGAAGAACAGGAGCTCGACGGCGATCCCGACGACGAGGATGAGGATGATCCCGACGAAGATCCGGGACATGTCGCCGAGGTCGCGGCCCTGCTGGAGGAGCTGGCCGAGCCCGAAGCCGATGTCGCCGCCGACGGCGATGAGCTCGGCGGCCATGAGGGAGCGCCACGAGAACGCCCAGCCCTGCTTGAGCCCGGCGAGATACCCGGGCAGGGCGGCGGGCAGGATGACGTGACGGACGAGCTCGACCGGGTTCGCGCCGAGGACGAGGCCGACACGCTTGTAGAGCGGCGGCACCTGGTCCACGCCCGCGACGATCCCGTTGATGATGGACGGGACGGCACCGAGGAGGATGACCGAGTAGATCGTCACGTCGCTCAGGCCGAACCAGATGACGGCTGCCGGCACCCACGCGACGGACGGCAGCACCTGCAGGCCGGTGATGAGCGGCCCGAACGACGAGCGGATCCACCGCACACGGGCGACGACGATGCCGAGCGGCGTGCCGATGAGCGCCGCGAGGAGGAACCCGACGACACCGCGCTCGACGCTCGTGACGAGAGCCTCGACGACCGTGGCGTCCTCCCAGAGGCGCAGGAACGTCAAGCCGACGAGGGCGGGCGGCGGGAAGCGCGTGACGTCCTGCGGGCCGAGCCGGAACGCGACCTCCCACACGAGCAGGAGGACGGTGACCGAGATGGCCAGGGGGAGGAGGGCGCGCAGGGCCTTGCGGGTGCCCTTGGTGCGCGTCTTGGTCGAGGTCTGGAGGGCGTCGAGGCCCGCCTCGAGAGAGGAGAGGTTGTCGTCCTTCGAGGACGAGGACGGTGGGGTCGCGGACGGGACCACGGTGCTAGACGGCATGGCGGCGGATCTCCTCGCGCAGCTTGTCGGTGATCTCGTGGGCGAGGCGGGCGACCTCGGGGGCGGAGATGCTCCGCTCGCCGGTGACGTCGACCTCCCACTCGCGGACGATGCGTCCGGGACGGCTCGACATGAGCAGGACCCGCTGGCCGAGACGGACGGCCTCGCGGACGTTGTGGGTGATGAACACGACGGTCCGCCCGGTGGCCTGCCAGACGCGCTCGAGCTCGTCGTGGAGGAGGTCGCGCGTGATGGCGTCGAGCGCCGCGAAGGGCTCGTCCATGAGGAGGACGTCGCGCTCCTGGGCGAGGGCGCGGGCGAGGGCGACGCGCGAGCGCATCCCCCCGGAGAGCTCGTGGACGCGCTTGTCCGCCGCGCCGCCGAGGTGGACGAGGTCGAGGAGCTCGCCCACGCGACCGCTGCGAACCCGCTTGGGGACGCCGCGCAGCTTGAGCGCGAGGTCGACGTTCTGCCCGGCGGTGAGCCAGGGGAAGAGGGCGGCCTCCTGGAACATGAGCGCTGCGCCCTCCCCGATGACGTCCACCGTGCCGGCGCTGGGCCGCTCGAGACCGGCCATGATGTTGAGGAGCGTCGACTTGCCGCAGCCGGAGGCGCCGAGGAGGCAGACGAACTCACCGGGCTGGATGGTGAGATCGATCCCGTCGAGGACGAGCGGACCGTCGTCGGCGAAGCGCTTGCTCACGCCCGCGATCTCGACCGCGCTGCGTGGCGCGGCGACGCCGGCCGCGCCGGAAGAGGCCGGCTCGGCGGTCGCACGAGGTGTGGTGGTGATGCTCATGTCGTTCATTCCTTGCCGAGTCCGGCGGAGTCCACGAGCGGCTGGCCGTGGCTGTCGAGCACTGCGTTGAGGAGGCGGAGGTCGTACACGCCGTCGAGCGCGCCGTCCTGCGGGATCCCGAGGGGAAGCTGGGTCGTCCCGGCGTCGAGGCCGTCGGTGAAGAGGTCGTCGAGCGTCCCGGCGAGCGGGTCGGTGGTGAAGGTCAGCGCCGCGAACGAGCGGTCGAGGACGTCCTCCCGGAGCGCCTTGCCGGCCTTCTCGACGAGGGCGTCGTTGACGACCGCCGCGGCCTCGTCGGGGTGCTCCGTGATCCAGCCGACCGCGTCGACGTGGGCCTCGAGCACGGCGCTCACGGTGTCCGGGTGCTCGCCGAGGAACTCCTGGGTGGCCACGACGTTCGTCGTGACGAACTCCCCGCCGGGCCACAGGTCCTTCTCGTCGACGAGCACCTCGGCGCCGGCCTCGAGGACGAGGCGCGACGCCCACGGCTCCGGGAGCCAGGCCCCGTCGATCTGGCCGTCGGCGAAGAGCTGCAGCGTCTGCGCGTTCGTCGTCGGCACGAGCGCGACGTCCCCGCCGCCCGTGAGGTCGGTGCTCAGTCCGTTCTCCTCGAGGAACGCCCGGGCGGCGACGTCCTGGGTGCCGCCCCGCTGCGGCGTCGCGATCTGGGTGCCGGCGAGGTCGGCCACCTCGGTGATGGACGGGTCCACGACGAGCTGGGCGCCGCCGGACGCGGCCCCCGCGATGATCCGCAGGAGGCTGCCGTTCGTCGTGACGTACCCGGTGATCGCCGGGTTGGGACCGAGGTAGGCGATGTCGATGGACCCACCGCGCAGCGCCTCGATCGCGGCCGGCCCGGCGTTGAACGTCGAGATGGTGATCTCGACGTCCGGGCCGAGCGCGTCGGCGAAGTAGCCCTCGACGTCCGCGACGAGCGCGGGGGCGTGCGTGATGTTGGCGAAGTACCCGACGCGGACCTCGTCGGCCGGTCCCTGGTCGGTGAAGACAGCCGCGTTCGCGGGCCGCCCGGTGGTTGCGCACGCGGCGAGACCCAGCGCCACCGCCGGGACCAGCAGCGCGGCCGCGGAGCGGCGGACGATGCCGGCGAACCGGGAGGTGGGCGGAGGCATGGCGGTCAGATCGTGTACTGCGCGGGACGGTCCTCGGGCGTGATCGCCGCGGCCAGCGCGTCGCCGACCATGCCGGCGGCGAGCGTGCCACCGTCTGCTGCGTCGATGAGGAGGAACGCGCCGGTGCGGCGCGAGACGAGGTACTCCTCGGCGGCGATCGGCGACGCGAGCCGCAGCGTCACGCGGCCGATGTCGTTGAGCTCGAGGCGTTCTGCCGGCTCGAGGGTCGCCGTGTCGAGGTCGAGCTTCCCGACGACGTCCCGGACGACGGCCTGGACCGTCTTCGTCGTGTGCTTGAGGAGCACGCGCGCCCCGGGGACGAGCGGTCGCTCGGCGAGCCACGCGACCGTGCCCTCGACGTCCTGCGTCGGCACGGGGGCGTCCGCTGCGGTGGCGATGAGGTCGCCACGCGTGATGTCGATCTCGTCGGTGAGGCGCAGCGTGACGGACTGGGGTGCGAACGCCTCGGCGAGCTCGCCGTCGGCCGTGTCGATCCCGGCGACGACGGACCGCTTCCCGGACGGCAGGACGACGACGGCGTCACCGACGCGGACCACGCCGGCGGCGATCTGGCCGGCGTACCCGCGGTAGTCGACGTGCTTCGGGTCGCGCGCCGCCCCCTGGGGACGGATGACCGTCTGGACGGGGAAGCGGAACGACTCGTCGCTCGGCTCGTCGGCCTGGGGAAGCTCCTCGAGCAGTTCGAGGAGGCTCGGCCCGGTGTACCAGGGTGTCTTCGCGGAGCGGTCGACGACGTTCGCGCCCTCGAGCGCGGACACGGGGATGGTGCGCAGGTCGGCGACGCCGAGGTCTGCACCGGTCTGCGTGATCTCGGCGGCGAGCTCACGGTACCGCTCCTCGGAGTAGCCGACGAGGTCGATCTTGTTCACGGCGACCACGACGTGGGCCACGCGGAGCAGCGACGTGACGGCCAGGTGGCGGCGGGTCTGTTCGAGGAGCCCCTTGCGGGCGTCGATGAGCAGCACGACGACGTCGGCCGTCGAGGCGCCCGTGACCGTGTTGCGCGTGTACTGCACGTGCCCGGGGCAGTCGGCGAGGATGAACGAGCGTCGTGCGGTGGCGAAGTAGCGGTAGGCGACGTCGATCGTGATGCCCTGCTCCCGCTCGGCCCGGAGGCCGTCGGTGAGCAGCGCGAGGTCGGTCGTCTCGAGACCGCGGTCGCGACTGACCCGCTCGACCGCGTCGAGCTGGTCGGCGAGCACGGACTTGGAGTCGAAGAGGAGGCGACCGACGAGGGTCGACTTGCCGTCGTCGACCGAGCCGGCGGTAGCGAGGCGCAGGAGCGTGGTCTCGGTGCTGAGTGTCTGAGCGCTCATTAGAAGTACCCCTCTTTCTTGCGGTCTTCCATGGCGGCCTCGGAGATGCGGTCGTCGGCGCGGGTGGCGCCGCGCTCGGTGATGCGGGTGGCGGCGACCTCGGTGATGACGTGGGCGACGTCGACGGCGTCGGACTCGACGGCGCCGGTGCAGGACATGTCGCCCACGGTGCGGTAGCGCACCTGCTGGGTGAAGACCGGCTCGGTCTCACGCGGCTGGGAGTACGGGCCGACGGCGAGGAGCATGCCGTCGCGCTCGAAGACCTCGCGGTCGTGCGCGTAGTAGAGGCTCGGCAGCTCGATGCTCTCGCGCTCGATGTAGCGCCAGATGTCGAGCTCGGTCCAGTTGGAGATGGGGAAGGCGCGCACGTGCTCGCCGGGGCGGTGGCGGCCGTTGTAGAGGTTCCACAGCTCGGGACGCTGGTTGCGAGGGTCCCACTGGCCGAACTCGTCGCGCAGCGAGATGACGCGCTCCTTGGCGCGAGCCTTCTCCTCGTCGCGACGCGCTCCGCCGAACACCGCGTCGAACTTGTGCCCGGCGATCGCGTCGAGCAGCGGGAGCGTCTGCAGCGGGTTGCGGGTGCCGTCGGCACGCTCGGCGAGCCGACCGTCGTCGAGGTAGTCCTGCACGCTGGCGACCTCGAGCCGCAGGCCCAGCTTCTCGACGGTCGCGTCGCGGAACGCGAGGACCTCGGGGAAGTTGTGCCCCGTGTCGACGTGCATGACGGGGAAGGGGACC
Source organism: Sanguibacter sp. 25GB23B1 (assembly GCF_040012415.1). Classification (NCBI taxonomy): domain Bacteria; kingdom Bacillati; phylum Actinomycetota; class Actinomycetes; order Micrococcales; family Sanguibacteraceae; genus Sanguibacter; species Sanguibacter sp. 25GB23B1. Next base: position 30,323 of record NZ_JBDYKL010000035.1, on the reverse strand, counting down.
GGCGCCGGCCAGAACGCCTTGACGGCGAGGTGGAGCATGACGACGGAGTCCTTGCCGCCGCTGAAGAGCAGCACGGGACGCTCGAACTCGGCGACGACCTCGCGGATGATGTGGATCGACTCGCTCTCGAGCCAGTCGAGCTGGCTCAGGCGACGCTCCGCTCGCGGCGGCGTACCGGGCGCGACGAGCGCGACGTCTTCGGTCTCGGTGATCGTCATACGTGGAGCCCACATTCGGTCTTGTCGAGTCCGGCCCAGCGGCCGGAGCGGGGGTCTTCGCCGGGGGCGACGCGGTTGGTGCAGGGAGCGCACCCGATGGAGGGGTAGCCGTCGCCCAGCAGGGGGTTGAGGATGACCTGGTGCTGCGCGGCGTACGCGAGCAGGTCGTCGTAGGACCAGGCGGCGAGCGGGTTGATCTTCACGAGCCCGTTCTTCTCGTCCCACGTGACGAGCGGCGTGGTGGCTCGGGTCGGAGCCTCGTCGCGGCGCACGCCGGTGACCCAGAGCTCGTAGCCCTGGAGCGTGCGGTGCAGCGGCTCGACCTTGCGCATCGCGCAGCAGGCACCGGGGTCACGGGCGAAGAGATCCTTGCCATGCTCTGCGTCCTGCTCGGGGACGGTGAGCCGGGGGAGGACGTCGACGATGGTGACGTCCATCTGCTGCTCGACCGCGTCCCGCGTCCCGCGGGTCTCGGCGAAGTGGTAGCCGGTGTCGAGGAAGAGGACGTCGACCCAGGGGGCGAGCGCCGCGACGACGTGGGGCAGGACCGCGTCGGCCATCGAGCACGCGACCGCGATCGAGTCGCCGAACTCACGCACGGCCCAGGCGATGACCTCCTCTGCGGTGGCCTCGTCGTCGGCGCCGATCCCGGAGCCTCCGAGCTCGACCTGGCCACGCTCGGCGATCGCGCGGAGCACCTCGGGGTCGCGCTTCGGCCGGGCGTCGAGCGCGCGACGCTGCGCGTGGGCGGACTTCGCCGCGTCACGCTGCTCGGTCCGAGCCTTCGCGACGGCGCGGAGCGCCGCGAGAGGGCTGGCGTCGGTGGACTGGCTCACTGGAGTGCCTCCTCGTCGGCGCGGTGGGACCACTCGGCGAAGGTCTCGTCGCCGGTCTTGTCCGACTCGTAGCGGCGCACGACGCGCTCGACGTAGTCGGTGAGGTTCGCAGCTGTGACCTTGAGCCCGCGCACGGTGCGGCCCATGCCCGCGAGCTCGCGGTCCTGGTTGGCGAGCCCGCCACCGAGGTGGACCTGGAAGCCCGGCTCCTGCTCGCCCGCGTCGTTCGTCACGAGCTGACCCTTGAGGCCGATGTCGGCCGTCTGGATGCGCGCGCACGAGTTGGGGCACCCGTTGACGTGCAGCGTGATCGGCTTGAGGCGCGTGGTGTCGCCGAGCCGCGTCTCGAGGTCGTCGATCGTGGCGCGCGCGGTGTCCTTCGTGTCGACGATCGCCAGCTTGCAGTACTCGATGCCGGTGCACGCGATGGTGTTCCGGCGGAAGGCGCTGGGCTCCGCCTCGAGGCTCAGCGCGCGCAGGCCGGTGACGACCGTCCGGACGTCCGCGGGCGGGACGTCGAGCACGAGGAGCTTCTGGTGCGGGGTGAGGCGCACGCGCTGGGAGCCCACCGACTCGGCGAGGTCCGCGACCCCCGAGAGGATGGTCCCGGACACACGGCCGACGTACGGCGCGGCGCCGACGTAGAACTTGCCGTCCCGCTGCTCGTGGACACCGACGTGGTCGCCGGGGGACGGCGGCTTGGGCGCGGGCGGGCCGTCGGGGAGCTGGTAGCCGAGGTACTCGTCCTCGAGGATCTGCCGGAACTTCTCGGTGCCCCAGTCGGCGAGGAGGAACTTCAGGCGGGCCTTGTTGCGCAGGCGGCGGTAGCCGTAGTCGCGGAAGATCTGGACGACGCCGTGCCACACGTCGGGCGCCTGCTCCTGGGTGACGAACGCGCCGAGCCGCTCGCCGAGGCGCGGGTTCGCGCTCAGGCCACCGGCGACCCAGAGGTCGTAGCCGATACCCAGCTCGGGGTGCTCGAGCGCGACGAACGCGACGTCGTTGATCTCGTGGACGACGTCCTGGCTCGGGTGGCCGGTGATCGCGGTCTTGAACTTGCGGGGGAGGTTCGCGAGCTCGGGGATGCCGATGTACCGGCGCGTGATCTCCTCGATGACCGGGCGGGGGTCGATGAGCTCGTCCTTGGCGATGCCGGCGACCGGGCTGCCGAGGACCACGCGGGGGACGTCGCCGCAGGCCTCGGTCGTCTGGAGGCCCACGGCCTCGAGGCGGCGCCAGATCTCGGGGACGGCCTCGACCTCGATCCAGTGGAGCTGGATGTTCTGACGGTCGGTGATGTCTGCGGTGTCGCGACCGAACTCGGTCGAGATCTCGGCGATGACGCGCAGCTGCTCGGTGGTGAGCCCGCCGCCGTCGATCCGGACGCGGAGCATGAAGTAGCGGTCCTCGAGCTCGTGCGGCTCGAGGGTGGCCGTCTTCCCGCCGTCGATGCCCGGCTTGCGCTGCGTGTAGAGACCCCACCAGCGGAAACGTCCGTGGAGGTCGTCTCCGGTGATCGAGTCGAAGCCCTCCTTGGAGTAGATCGTCTCGATGCGCTCGCGGACGCTCAGGCCGCCGTCCTCCTGCTTCCACACCTCGTTGCCGTTGAGCGGAGCGGTGCCGTCGACCTTCCACTGCCCGTTCGGGCGGGCAGCGCGAGCGGGCCGCGCGGGGCGTGCGGTGGTGCTGGGTTCGTCGGCAGAGCGCGCGGCCGTGGTGGCCTGGGAAGGCGTCATGGTGTCCTCGTGGAGTCTTCGATGGCACGAGGATCGGCCTGCTCGTCGGAGAGATCTCTCGACCGGGCGGCTGATCTCGCGCGCCCTGGTCTGGATGTCGCTCCCGGCTGTGTGCGGGGCGTCAGGTCAGGCGCGTGTCAACAACAGCAACAGGTGCTGCTGGAACCACGGGTCGGCAGGGCGTGACGAGGTGTCACTGCCGGGGCGCTCCACGTGGTGGTCATAGCGACGAAGGTACGGCGTGGGTCGAGGCACTGTCGAGACTGTCCGCATAGCGGACTCTCGTTCTGCATCGTGAGACGAAGGTCCCGGCCGGACGACCTGACAGCATGCCCGCGGTGCCGGCGCAGGTCCGCCGCACGAGCCTTCGCATCGCCGACCACCGCCCCGACTCCCTACGATCGGCACATGGACATCCTGTACGACCTCCTCCTCGTCCTCCACCTCGTCGGCTGGGCCATCGTGCTCGGCGGCTGGTTCGCCACCCTCAAGGACCCCGGCGTCTACCGCGGCACCCTGCACGGCGCGCTCACCGCCCTCGTCGCCGGCATCCTCATGGTCGGCATCGCCAGCGCGTCCGACGACGTGCGCGACCCCGACACGACCAAGGTCGCCGTCAAGCTCCTCGTCGCCCTCGCCGTCACCGTCCTCGCCGTCCTCGCACGCCGCAAGGGGACCGACGTCGCCCCCTGGGTCAAGCACGCGATCGGCGGGCTCACCCTCGTCAACGTCGTCGTCGCGGTGCTCGTCTAGATGGACGGTCTCCTCGAGCTCCTCGTCGGGCTCGCCATCCTCGTCGGACTCTTCGGTGCCGTCACGCAGATCATCCCGGGGAGCATCATCGTCCTCGCCGCCGTGGGGGTGTGGGCCGCGTTCACCGGCGGCGCCGTCGCGTGGGTGGTCTTCAGCGTCGGCTTCGCCGCCGTCGTCGCGGCCGCGATCGTCAAGTACGTGCTCGCCGGGCGGCACCTCAAGAACGCCGAGGTGCCCGGGTCCACCCTCGTCGTCGGGGGAGTGCTCGGGATCGTCGGGTTCTTCGTCGTCCCCGTCGTCGGTCTGCCCCTCGGCTTCGTCGGAGGCGTCTACCTCGCCGAGCTCTCCCGGCGCCGCGACCAGCGCCTCGCGTGGACCTCGACGAAGGCGGCGCTCGCCGCCACCGGCATCACGATCGTCGTCGAGCTCGCCGGCGCGCTCGTCGCCACCGGCGCGTGGGTGGTGGGGTTGCTCGTGACGTGACACTCATCATGGTCGCGTCCTGGCCGATGAGGTGCGCACACCGTCCCTCAGAGATCTGCGAGTGCCACTGATGTCACGCCTGAGCTCCACGTCGATCATGACCCGTCTCGTGGTCATCGTCGTCCTGTCCGCCGTCGGCATGGGGATCCTGTCCCTCGTCGCGTCCGTCATCGTCCGCGACCGCATCATGTCCGAGAGACAGGACGCGACACGCACGGTCGTCGAGACCGCGTCCGGCGTCATCGAGTACTTCGGCGCACAGGCCCAGTCCGGGAGCATGACGGAGACCGAGGCGCAGGACGCCGCGATCGCCGCCGTCCGGGACCTGCGCTACTCCGGCGAGGAGTACTTCTGGATCAACGACACGAGCCCGACGATGATCATGCACCCCATGAAGCCTGAGCTCGACGGCACCGACCTGTCGCAGAACGCCGACCCCGACGGCAAGCTGCTCTTCGTCGAGATGGTCGAGGTCGTCGAGGCCGACGGCGCCGGGATGGTCTCCTACCAGTGGCCGAAGCCGGGCGCCGAGGACCCGCAGCCCAAGGTCTCGTTCGTCAAGGGCTACGAGCCGTGGGGCTGGATCATCGGTTCCGGTGTCTACGTCGACGACGTCCAGGGTGCCGCGCTCGCCGACGCGGGCAAGCTCCTCCTGGCCGCCGCCGCGATCATGGTCCTGTCCGCCGGTGCCTGCATCGGGATCGCCCGCTCGATCGTGCGTCCCATCCGTCGCGCCGCCGACGTCCTCGCAGCGGGCGACCTCAACGCACGGCTCGACGAAGGCCGCGGTCGGACGGAGCTCGAGCACCTCGCGGTCTCGCTCAACGTCATGCTCGACCGGTCGTCCTCCGTCGCGGCGGAGGTCACGATGGTGGCCGACCAGCTCGCGACCGCGGCGTCGCGGCTCATCGAGAGCGGCGACGGCATCGCCGCGGCGGCGGACTCCTCGGCCGCGCAGACCGTCGCGGTCGCGGGCGCCGCGGGCGAGGTGTCGTCCGGCATCGACTCCGTCGCGTCGGGTGCGAGCGAGATGGGTGCCTCGATCGCCGAGATCGCGCAGAACGCGCACTCTGCCGCCCGCATCGCCTCCGACGCGGTCCGCGCGGCGGACGCGACCAACCGGACGGTGAGCGCGCTCGGCGAGTCCTCGGCGCAGATCAGCAGCGTGGTGAAGGTCATCACGTCGATCGCTGCACAGACCAACCTCCTCGCCCTCAACGCGACGATCGAGGCCGCCCGTGCCGGGGACGCAGGCAAGGGCTTCGCGGTCGTCGCGAGCGAGGTGAAGGACCTCGCCCAGGAGACCGCGCGCGCCACCGACGGGATCTCCGAGCAGGTCGTGGCCATCCAGACCGCCGTCGAGCAGGCAGCGGGCGAGATCACGCAGATCTCCGACATCATCGGCCGGATCAACGACTTCCAGGTGACCATCGCCGGTGCGGTCGAGGAGCAGACGGCCACGACGAACACGATGGCGCAGACGATGGCGTCGGTCGCCGACGGCGGTCGGAGCATCGCCGTGACGCTCCAGGGCGTCGAGGACGCGTCGCGGACGACCGCCCGGGAGATCGGGACGATCCGCGAGGCTGCACGCGAGCTCGCCGAGACCTCGGACAAGCTCCAGACGGCTGTCGCGGCGTTCACCCGGTAGGTCGGTGGTGAGCGGTGTGGGCGGCCCGGCCTAGGCTTGTCCCGCTATGACATCGCTCTTCGATCACCTCCCCGGTTTCAACGCCTCCTTCGGCGCGCCCGACTCCGCTGCCCCCGCTCCGGGCCCAGCGGACGACGGAGCGGCGCGACCGCTGTCGGGCGCCCGCGCGTCCACGCAGGCGTCCGCTGCGCAGACAGCCGCGTGGGAGGACTCCGCGCAGGACGTGCGCGCGGCCGGTGCGGACCGGACGGCGGCGCTCGTCGAGGGGCTCAACACCGAGCAGCGCGAGGCCGTGGTGCACAGCGGCGGGCCGCTGCTCATCGTCGCCGGTGCTGGCTCGGGCAAGACACGGGTCCTCACCCACCGCATCGCGTACCTCCTCGCGACAGGTCGGGCGCGGCCGGCCGAGATCCTCGCGATCACGTTCACGAACAAGGCCGCCGCGGAGATGCGCGAGCGCGTCTCCGCCCTCGTCGGTCCGGCCGCGGGCCGGATGTGGGTCTCGACCTTCCACTCTGCGTGCGTGCGGATCCTGCGCCGCGAGGCTGCCGCCCTCGGGATGCGGCAGAGCTTCTCCATCTACGACTCGGCGGACTCGCAGCGGTTGCTGACGATGGTCCTGCGCGAGCTCGACCTCGACCCGAAGAAGTACCCGGCCAAGCAGCTGAGCCACAAGATCTCGGCTCTCAAGGACGAGCTGATCTCTCCGGAGCGGTACGCGCTCGAGTCCGGGGCCGCGGACCCGTCGGGGTCGACCGCGAACGAGTTCGACGGGGTGCTGTCGACCGTCTACGCGCGCTACCAGGCCCGCCTCCGCCAGGCCCACGCGCTCGACTTCGACGACCTCATCATGACGACGGTCCAGCTGCTCCAGGAGCACCCGGCGGTCGCCGAGCACTACCGGCGCCGGTTCCGCCACGTCCTCGTCGACGAGTACCAGGACACGAACCACGCCCAGTACACGCTCGTCCGAGAGCTCGCGGGCGCGACGGGCGACTCGCACACGGCCGAGCTCACGGTCGTCGGCGACGCGGACCAGTCGATCTACGCGTTCCGCGGGGCGACGATCCGCAACATCCTCGAGTTCGAGGCCGACTACCCGAGCGCGCGGACGATCCTGCTCGAGCAGAACTACCGCTCGACCCAGAACATCCTCTCTGCGGCCAACGCGGTCATCTCCCGCAACCCGGACCGCAAGGCCAAGCGCCTGTGGACGGACGCCGGCGACGGCGCGAAGATCATCGGCTACGTCGCCGACAACGAGCACGAGGAAGCGCGGTTCATCGCCCAGGAGATCGACCGCCTCGGGGACAGCGACGGCGTGCGGCCGGGCGACGTCGCGATCTTCTACCGCGCCAACGCCCAGTCGCGAGCGCTCGAAGAGGTGCTCATCCGGGTGGGCCTGCCCTACAAGGTCGTCGGCGGCACGCGCTTCTACGAGCGCAAGGAGATCAAGGACGTCATCGCGTACCTGCGCGCGGTCGCGAACCCGGACGACGACGTCAGCCTGCGCCGCGTGCTCAACGTGCCCAAGCGCGGGCTCGGCGACCGCGCCGAGGCGATGGTCGTCGCCCAGGCGGAGCGCAACCGGTCGTCGTTCGGCGAGGCGCTCGACCACGTCGAGGACATCCCCGGCCTCACCACCCGCTCGCTCAACCCGCTGCGCGCCTTCCGTGACCTCATGTACGGGTTGCGCGAGCTCGCCGAGACGGGAGCGGGCCCGGCGACCGTCCTCGGTGAGGTCCTCGACCGCTCCGGGTACCTGGCCGACCTGCGCGACAGCGACGACCCCCAGGACGGCACCCGGGTGGAGAACCTCGCCGAGCTGCACGCGGTGGCGAGCGAGTTCGAGGAGTCCGAGCCGGAGGGGACGCTCACCGACTTCCTCGAGCGTGTCTCGCTCGTCGCGGACTCCGACCAGATCCCGTCGAGCGACGACGAAGGTCACGAAGGTGCTCCGAAGGTCGACCCCGGTGTCGTGACGCTCATGACGCTGCACACCGCGAAGGGCCTCGAGTTCCCGGTCGTCTTCCTCACCGGCATGGAGGACGGCACGTTCCCGCACATGCGCTCGATGCACGACGAGGTCGAGCTCGCCGAGGAGCGCCGCCTCGCCTACGTCGGGATCACCCGCGCACGGGAGCGGCTCTACATCTCCCGCTCCGCCGTCCGCTCGGCGTGGGGGACACCGAACGAGTTCCCGCCGAGCCGCTTCCTCGACGAGATCCCCGACGAGCTGTGGGACTGGCGTCGGCGCGAGTCGAGCATGTCCGTCCTGCGCGGCCCCGGCGGCTACACCGGCGGCTACGGCTCAGGAGGCTACGGCTCCGGGGCGCGGCGCCGCTCGTCCGACGACGACGACTTCGGCGCACCCATCGGCAGCGGTGCGCCGCGCGGGCGCTCGTCGACCCCGACGATCCCCGCGTGGAAGAGGCAGGCCGAGCCGGCGAGCCCGAGCTTCGGCTCGGGCTCCGGCAAGGCCGACGCGGACATCCCCAGCCTCGCGGTCGGGGACCGTGTCACGCACGACTCCTTCGGTCTCGGCACGGTCGTGGCGGTCGAGGGAGCCGGGGCCAAGGCGGTCGCGAAGATCGACTTCGGTGCAGACGGCCAGAAGCGGTTGCTCCTGCGGTTCGCGCCGGTCACGAAGCTCTGAGACGCGAGCCTCTCGACGCGACTCCCACGGGCATACTCGTGCCCATGCGAAGCGAACTCTTCAACCAGGTCCACAACGCCGTCCACACGGGCGAGCGCTACACCCTCCAGAGCAGCAAGATGCTCAAGGTCGCGCTCGGACCTGACGTGCTCGCCGCGAAAGGGGTCATGGTCGCCTACACGGGGACGATCACCTTCCACCACGAGGGTGCGGGCAGCATGGCGAAGCTCATGAAGCGCGTCGTGACGTCCGAGGACCAGCCGCTCATGCGCGTCGCCGGTCAGGGCGAGGTGTACTTCGCCCGCGCGGCGAGCACGATCTTCACGCTCCTCCTCGAGGGTGAGGGCATCAGCGTGGGCGGCGGCTCGATCCTCGCGTTCGACGCGAACCTCACGTGGGACGTCCACCGCACCAAGGGGGCAGGCATCCTGGGTGGCGGGCTCTTCAACACGGTCATCGGCGGACACGGGACGGTCGCGCTCACGTCCGACGGTCCGCCGCTCATCCTCGACTGCTCCCAGCAGCCGGTGTTCGTCGACACCGATGCCGCCGTGTGCTGGTCCGCGAACCTCACGCCGAGCGTCGTCAACAGCATGAACGTCAAGTCGATGCTCCGTGGGGGGTCCGGCGAGGCCGTCCAGTACTCGTTCTACGGGCCGGGCTTCGTCGTGGTCCAGCCGTCCGAGGGATCGGCCATGCCTGCGTCGGCGGGCAGGGCCTGACCGTCCCGGCCCGACGGTCCCCCCGAGCGAGGGCCGGCTGACCGCGGGGCCGCCGTCGACCCGCGGACCACGAGGGTGGGCAGCAGCACCTCGTGGCGGTCCGTGGTCCGTCCGGCCAGGCGCTCGGCGAGCATCTCGGCGGCGAGCGTCCCCATGAGGGGCCGCGGCTGGTCGACGCTCGTCAGCCGCGGCCGGACGATCCGGGAGATCGTCGAGTTGTCGTAGCCCACGACGGACAGGTCGTCCGGGAGGGAGGCGCCCGACGCGGACGCGGCATCCATGACGGCGAGCGCGGCGACGTCGTTGGACGCGAACACGGCGGTGGTGCGGGGGTCGGTGACCGCTCGACGGGCGACGGCGTCGAGGTCTTCGTCCTCACCGTCGACGCGCTCGCGCGCGTGGACGGTCGCGTGCGGTCCGAGCCCGAGGCGCTCCATCGTCGAGAGGTACGCCTCTCGTCGGGACCGTGCCGCGGGCCGCAGCGAGGCGCTCACGTGGGCGATGTGCGTGTGGCCGAGAGCCGCCAGGTGGCGCACCGCGAGCTCTGCGCCCGCCTGGTCGTCGTTCGCGATGGTGTCGACGCCGGGGACGGGCGCCTCCAGGCGACCGATGACGATCGTCGGGAGCGTCCGACCGAGGCGTTCGAGCGCCGCCACGGGGATGCGTGAGCCGACGAGCACGAGACCCTCGACGTTGAGCCCGAGGAGCATGTCGACCTGGAGCTCGGTGCGGTGGGGGTCACGCTGACCGTGGGTGAGGAGGGTGGTCGCCCCCATGGCGGTGGCACCGTCCTCGATGCCCGCGACGATCTCGGTGTGGTACGGGTTGGAGAGGTCGTTGAGGACGACGCCGACGAGGGCGCTGCGCCCCTCGACGAGCGCGCGGGCGAGGCGGTTGCTGCGGTATCCGATCTCCTCGGCGCACGCGAGGATCCGTGCGCGGGTCTCGTCCCCGATGCCGGCGCTGCCGCGGAGGGCGAGCGAGACCGCCGACTTGGAGACCCCGGCACGCGCTGCGACGTCGAGGATGGTGGGTCGGCGCACGGCGGCGCGGTCCGGTGTCACCTCTCAAGGATGCCTCACGAGATGCCGTGCGGGCGGCTCTCGAGGCGCCGGGCAGCGATGCGACTGGAACGTTCCAGTTCTGTTCACCTTCTCGTCGCCCAGCGGCAGGCGGACCGCCCTAGCGTCAGTGGTGCCACCGACGTGAGGAAGTTCCGTGCCCCAGCAGACCCCCCAGCTCGCCCCCGAGACGACCGACGATCGCCCGCCCGCGCTGCGTCACGCCCCGCAGGCTCTCCTGCTCGACTTCGGCGGCGTCGTGTTCGAGACACACCGCCGCGCCGACGGCCCGGACACGGTGATCGCCCGGTGGGCCGCCCGTCTCGCCGCCGCAGGCCACACCTGCCCGCCGCACAGCCTCCGGTCGAGCCTCGACGCCGGGCGTGCGGCCCTCAAGGACTGGAAGAACGCCGCGGGCCGGCGGCTCGAGCCCCGGGAGATGACCCACCGCGAGATCGTCGAGGACTTCCTCGCCTCCGACCTCCCCGTCGTCGTGCGAGAGGTGCTCGCGAGCGATGCGACCGAGGTGCTCGCCGAGATGTCCGTCCTCATGTCGGAGCACGTCGTCCGCCCGGGGGTGCGTGACCTGCTGGCGCACGCACACGAGCGAGGCATCCCCGTCGGGATCGTCAGCAACGCGCACGCCGGGCTCGCGCACCGCCGACTGCTCGCCCAGCACGGCCTCGACGCCCTCGTCGCCGTCCAGACCTACTCCGACGAGATCGGGATCCGCAAGCCCCACCCCGAGACGATCCGTCGCACGGCGGTCGCGCTCGGGACGACCGCTGACCGCTGCTGGTACGTCGGCGACACGCAGGACCGCGACGTCGTCGCCGGCCGCCGGGCCGAGGTCGGCGCAGTCCTGCTCACGCGGCACCGCCACACGGACACACCGCCCTACCCCGTCTCCGTGCGCGCCGACGCAGTCCTCGACTCGCCGGAGGGTGTCCTCGACCTCCTCGAGCGCGCCCGCCACGCCGAGCCGCTCCCGGAACCTGCTCCCGGACCGCGCCACCCGGTGACGCCCGCTGGTCCGGAGCGCCCGGCGCCTCGCGCGCGTGCTCCCCGCGGCGCAGGCACCAGGCCGGCGGCCCTGCTCCTCGACCACGGTGGCGTGGTGGTGACGAGCGCTCCCGACCCGGCCGCGGCCGACCTCTTCGCCAGCGAGCTCGCCGGCGTCCTGGACCGGGCCGGTCACGCTGTCCCCGCCGACCGGGTCTCGAGCTCCATCGCTCGCGCTCGGCAGGCCTACCACGCGTGGAAGGCCGACCTCGCTGACGGACTGGTCGTTCCCGAGACCACTCCGAGGGAGTTCTGGGACACCGCCTCCGCCGGGTGGCCGGACGGGGCGCGGGAGCTCGTGCGCCTCGAGGCCGTCGATCTCACCGCTCGGTACGCCCGGAGCAAGAGCCGCGTCCAGCTCAGGGAGGGCGTCGTCGAGCTGCTCGACGAGACGACGCGGCTCGGCATCCCCGTCGCTCTCGTGTCGAACACCATCAGCGGTCGCGTCGTGCGCGAACGCCTCCGGCACCACGGGCTCCTCCACCGCCTCGCGGTCGTCGTCTGCTCCGACGAGGTCGGCCGGCGCAAGCCGGACCCGGAGCTGCCGCGCACGGCGCTCCGTGCGCTCGGCGTCGACGCGCAGGACGTCTGGTTCGTCGGCGACAAGCCGCACCGCGACGCGCTCGCTGCTCGACGCGCCGGTATCGGGTCCGTGGTGCTCGTGCGCGGCGGCAGCACCACCGACGCACCCCTCGACGCCGCGCTCGCTCCCGACGCCACCGGCGCTCCCGCGCTCGCCGACCACGTCGTCGACGACCTCACGGGCGTCCTCGCGCTCCTCACCAGCTCACCTTCCGCCGCGCCCCACGAGAGGTAGACCCATGTCGCTCCCACGCACCACAGCCCCCGACACCACGCCGGCCCGCCCGACCGGCGGGTTCCAGGTCCGCCGACCGGACGAGCTCACGCAGGCGCAGAAGCTCATGGTGTTCGTCCTGTCCATGTCGCTCTTCGGTCTCGCCAACATCGTCACCGAGGTCTTCCCGGAGGTGACGATCGGCCCGATCGACCTCTCCGTGTCCTACTTCGTGTTCGTCCCGCTCGTCATGGTCTGCCTCTTCAACCCGCTCTACGCGGCGCTCGGCGCCCCGCTCGGCGAGATCGTCTTCACGGACCTGCTCATGGGTGACTTCTCGGGCCTCGCCGAGATCGAGGGCTACCTCCAGATGTTCCTCGCCCTCTACCTCGCCGGCTCCCTCGTCCGCGACCCGCGTCGACGCGGGCAGGTGGCGCTCGCCGCGGTCGTCATCGTCGTCGTCGACAAGCTCCTCTCCGCGATTGTCGACGTCGCCAAGGTGTGGATCGGGATCGAGGACGCCGAGCTCGTCGAAGGTCTTCCCGAGTCCATCCTCGCGATCGAAGGAGTCGGCCTCGTCGTCGACGTCGCCATCAGCGGTGTCCTCTTCGGGGTGATCCCCGCGCTGTGGCTCGTCCCGCGGCTGTACGGCAAGATCGAGCCGCTCATGGGGATGTCGCCGCGCGACCCGGTCGAGAACCCGGTGCCGGCCCTGCGTGTGACGGCACCGACCGTCCTCACCGGCCTCGTGATCGTCGCGGCAGGCACAGGGTTCGCGTTCCTCGAGGAGATCGACGCCAACGTCGGCGTCTGGGAGCCCGGCTTCCTCGACCGCTTCGGAACCCAGTTCCTCTGGGTCGGTGTCGGGATGGCCTGCACGGCGATCGTCGCCGTGCTGCTCGTCGCGCGGTCGGTGCGCGCCAGGCGCCAGGACCGATGACGGCCGTCATCGAGGTCGAGGGTTTCCGGTTCCGCTATCCGGGTGCCACCGTCGAGTCGCTCCGCGGCGTCGACCTCACCATCGAGCAGGGGGACTTCGTCGCCGTCGTCGGCGGCAACGGGTCGGGCAAGACGACGTTGTGCAAGACCTTCAACGGCCTGGTCCCGCACTACTGGAGCGGGCGGACCGACGGTCAGGTCGTCGTCGCGGGCGTCCCCACGGCTACGGCGAGCGTCGCTGAGCTGTCGGCCGTCGTCGGTTACGTCTACCAGGACTTCACGAACCAGCTCGTCCGGCCGACCGTCCGGGACGAGGTCGCCTTCGCCGCCGTGAACTTCGGGCTCGTCGACCACGCTGCGCGTGCAGCGCAGGCTCTCGAGATGCTCGGGATCACGCACCTGGCCGACAAGTTCGTCTGGCAGCTCTCCGGTGGGCAGCAGCACCTCGTGGCGATCGCCGCGGTCATGGTCCTGCGGCCCCAGGTCCTCGTCGTCGACGAGCCGGTCGCCGAGCTGGATCCCGGTCGCGCAGCCCACATCTACGAGTCGCTCGCCCACCTCAACGCCGCGTACGGCACGACGATCGTCGTCATCGAGCACCACACCGACTTCGTCGCACGGTATGCCCGCAGCGTCGTGCTCATGGCGGACGGCGCGGTCGTGTGGCACCTGCCCGTCGCCGAGGCGCTCGCGCGCTCCGACGAGCTCGACGCCCACGGGGTCCCCGCGCCGCAGGTGGTGCAGGTGGCCCGCGCGTACGAGCAGCACGGGCCGGTCCCGCTGACGCCCGTGGACGCGGCACGGTGGCTCACCGAGCGAGGTGTCGAGGTTCGTCGTGGCGCGCTGCGCGACCCGTCCGAGCCCGAGCCCTCCGTGCCCGCCCGGCCCGACGCGGCCCGGTCCGCAGAGCGGACGCTCGTCGCTCGGCTCGACGACGTGCGCCACGGCTACCGGGGGGTCGACGGCCGGTTCGACACCGTCCTCGACGGGATCGACCTCGACCTCCACGAGGCGGAGCGCGTCGCGCTGGTCGGGAGCAACGGCGCCGGCAAGTCCACCCTGATGCGGCTCCTCACCGGCCTGCGCGTGCCCCGGTCGGGCACCGTCACCGTCGAAGGTGTGAGCACCCGGGACGTGAGCGCCTCGATCATGGCCGACCGGGTCTGCTATCTCTACCAGCGGCCCGAGGAGATGTTCCTCACGGACACCGTCCGCGGTGACGTCGCCCTCTACCCGACCGGGCGAGACGTCCCCGACGCCACGCGGCTCGTCGACGAGGTCCTCACCCTCGTCGACCTCCACCATCTCGCCGACCGCGACGGCCGGACGCTCTCCGGAGGTCAGCAGCGCCGAGCGACGCTCGCTGTCGGGCTCGCGATGCGCCCGTCGCTCCTCCTGCTCGACGAACCGACGTCGAGCCTCGACATCGGGAGCCGGGACGGCGTCATCGCCATGCTCGCGCGGCTCGCCGACCACATCCGGTGCGTCGTCGTCGCGACGCACGACATGCACCTCGTCGCGGAGTGGGCCACCCGTGTGGTGGTCCTCGACCAGGGAGCGGTCGTCGCCGACACCACGCCCGCCGAGCTCTTCGGCGACGTGGATCTCATGGCCAGAGCAGGCCTGGTCCCGCCGCAGGTGGCAGAGCTCGGCCGCCTCCTCGGGATGGACCCGCCGCCGCTCTCGGTCGTCGAGATGGTCGGGCGCACCGGGACAGGGGCCGCCCTCGTCACCCCGGGCCACGGCCCGGGTCGCTCCGACAGGACGGAGGTCGGTCATGGCGCGCACCACGCATGACGTCATCTCGGTCGAGTGGATCAAGCTCGAGCTGCTCCGCACCGCCTACGCGACCCGCGGCGGGCTGCTCTCGCGGATGGACCCCCGAGTCGTGCTCGCCTGGTACGTGCTCGTCGCGCTCGCCCCGTGGTTCACCCACGACAGCACTGTCCTCGGGCTGCTCTTCGTCTTCTCCGTCGTCATGGTGATCGTCTCGAGGGTCGGACCGCTCGTCCTCGGTCTCTTCGTCGTCGGTCTCCTCACGGAGGGCATCTACCTCGCCGTCGCCGCATGGCTGTTCGGGGGCGACCTCGACACGCTCATGGCGCTCGCAGAGCTGACGCTCAAGCTCGGCATCGTCTCGCTCGCGAGCATGGCGGCGTTCGTGTCTCTCGACCCGGAGAAGCTCTCCGACGCGCTCCTCGCGCTGCGTGCCCCGGCGCTCGTCGCGTTCGGCGTGAGCTACGGGTACCGGATGCTCCCGATCTTCATGGAGGAGTTCCACACGATCGTCGACGGGCACCGGTTGCGGGCGCGACCGGTGCGGTCGAGAGGACTCTTCGCGTGGCGGACGGTCGTGCACGTCGGTGTCGTCTTCGTCCAGGCGTTCTACCCGATGATGCTCAACACGGCGAAGCGGACGCGGACGACCGTCGAGGCTCTCGAGACGCGCGGGTTCACGTTCGCTGCGCACGACGCGGCGAGCCGACGGGTGCGCCTGGCGCACCTGCGTGTCTCGCTCCTCGACGTCGTGGTGCTGGCCGGGACCGTGGCCGTCGTCGTCGTGGCCTATGGGGCGGGGGCCCTCTACCCGACGTCGCTGCGGTGACGGCCGGTGCGGGCGTCCCGGGACAGCGCCTTCCGTCCGGGACGCGCCGGTCGCACCCGCACCGGGCGCCGGCCGCACCCCCGCTGTGGTCCAGCCGACAGTCGGTCGGGTCCCGCCGAGTGCCCGGGCAGACTACTCTGTGGAGAAAGTGTCTCGATGTCGAGACACCTGTGTACCGGTCGACGAAAGGACGCAGCAGGGTGGACCTGTTCGAATACCAGGCGCGCGACATCTTCGAGAAGCACGGCGTACCCGTGCTTGGGGGAGTGGTCGCCACCACCCCTGAAGAAGCTCGCACAGGCGCAGAAGAGCTCGGCGGAGGAACTGTCGTCGTCAAGGCGCAGGTCAAGACCGGAGGCCGCGGGAAGGCGGGCGGCGTCAAGCTCGCCCACTCTCCCGACGAGGCCGCCGAGAAGGCCGCAGAGATCCTCGGCATGGACATCAAGGGCCACACGGTCCACCGCGTCATGATCGCGGCCGGCGCGAAGATCGCTGAGGAGTTCTACTTCTCCGTGCTCCTCGACCGCTCCAACCGCACGTACCTCGCCATGGCGAGCGTCGAGGGCGGCGTGGAGATCGAGCAGCTCGCCGTCGAGCGTCCGGAGGCGCTCGCCCGCGTCGCGGTCGACCCGATCGTGGGCATCGACCAGGCGAAGGCCGACGAGATCGCGACCGTGGCCGGCTTCGCCGACGACATCAAGGCGCAGGTCGCCGACGTCTTCATGAAGCTGTGGACGGTCTACAAGGAAGAGGACGCGACGCTCGTCGAGGTCAACCCCCTCGTCCGCACCGAGGACGGCTCCATCGTCGCGCTCGACGGCAAGGTCACGCTCGACGAGAACGCGTTCTTCCGCCACGCGGACCACGCCGAGCTCGAGGACACCGCTGCGGCCGACCCTCTCGAGGCGAAGGCCAAGGAGAACGACCTCAACTACGTCAAGCTCGACGGCACGGTCGGCATCATCGGCAACGGCGCGGGGCTCGTCATGAGCACCCTCGACGTCGTCGCGTACGCCGGTGAGCTGCACGGCGGCGTCAAGCCCGCGAACTTCCTCGACATCGGGGGCGGCGCCTCCGCCGAGATCATGGCTGCCGGGCTCGACGTCATCCTCGGCGACGCCCAGGTGAAGTCCGTGTTCGTCAACGTCTTCGGCGGCATCACCGCGTGCGACGCCGTCGCCAACGGCATCGTCAAGGCGCTCGAGATCCTCGGCGACCACGCGACGAAGCCGCTCGTGGTCCGTCTCGACGGCAACAACGTCGAGGAAGGCCGCCGCATCCTCGCGGACGCCGCTCACCCGCTCATCACCATCGCGGACACGATGGACGGCGGCGCCGACAAGGCGGCCGAGCTCGCCCACGCCGCCGCGACGAACGCCTGACGGCCCGAGAACGAGAGCAGAAGCAGACACATGGCAATCTTCATCACTGCGGACTCCAAGGTCATCGTCCAGGGCATGACCGGCTCCGAAGGGCAGAAGCACACGACGCGCATGCTCGCGTCGGGCACCAAGGTCGTCGGCGGCGTCAACCCGCGCAAGGCCGGCACGTCCGTGTCCTTCCCGTCGGGCGAGTCGACCGTGGACGTCCCCGTCTACGGGTCGGTCTCCGACGCGATGGCCGCGACCGGCGCCGACGTCTCCGTGATCTTCGTCCCGCCGGCCTTCACCAAGGCCGCCGTGGTCGAGGCGATCGAGGCGCAGATCCCGCTCGTCGTCATCATCACGGAGGGTGTGCCCGTCAAGGACACCGCCGAGTTCTTCGCGCTCGCGCAGGAGAAGGGCGTGCGGCTCATCGGCCCCAACTGCCCCGGCCTCATCAGCCCCGGACTCTCCAACGTCGGCATCATCCCCGCGAACATCACGGGTCCGGGCAAGGTCGGCCTCGTGTCGAAGTCCGGCACGCTGACGTACCAGATGATGTACGAGCTCCGTGACTTCGGGTTCTCCACCGCGATCGGCATCGGTGGCGACCCCATCATCGGGACCACGCACATCGACGCCCTCGAGGCGTTCGAGGCCGACCCCGACACCGCCGCGATCGTCATGATCGGCGAGATCGGCGGCGACGCCGAAGAGCGTGCTGCGGCGTACATCAAGGAGCACGTGACGAAGCCCGTCGTGGGTTACGTCGCCGGCTTCACGGCGCCCGAGGGCAAGACGATGGGCCACGCCGGCGCCATCGTCTCCGGCTCCTCCGGTACCGCCCAGGCCAAGAAGGAAGCCCTCGAGGCTGCGGGCGTCAAGGTCGGCAAGACGCCGTCCGAGACGGCCGCGCTCATGCGCGAGATCCTCTCCTGACCTGCACCACCTGCAGCACCCTCGCGTAGCTCCACGGGCGCGCGCACGAAGGGCCGTCCCGCGACCAGCGGGACGGCCCTCCGTCGTCGAGGAGGGCGTCTACGACGCCGCCCGACGCGCGGCTCGCCGGGCGGCCTGCCCGAGCAGACCGCGGTCTCGGGAGACGATGGCGGGGTGACACCACGACCTCCCGCCCCGTCGCCACCACCGGCTCCCGCGGTCACCGACCGTCTCGGTGCGTTCCGGCGCACCCTCGAGCAACGACTTCCGTCGGACACGAGGACGAGCGCATCGACGGCCGGTGCCTCGACCTGGGTGTCGGGTGTGCTCAGCGGTGTCCAGGCGCTCGTGTTCTCCCTCGCGGTGACGCTCGTCCCTGCGGTCGCGATGGCGATCGCCGGCTCGGCCCAGGCGGGCGACCAGCCGACGCCGTGGGGCGGGGCGCTGGGCGTCTCGAGCGGGATCTGGCTCCTCGCTCACGGAGTCCCGCTCATCACCGGTCCGGCGACGCTGACACTCGTCCCGCTGGGCCTGAGCGTCGTCACGCTCTTCGGTGCGTTCGCCTCGGCCCGGCGCACGATGGCGCCCTCCTGGTCGGCGTTGGTCGCCGGGGTCCTCGCCTATGCGGTCGGCACGTGCTTCGTCGCGCTCGTCGCCGGCGCGGGAGAGATCTCGCAGGTGGTGGCTGCGGCGTTCGGCGGTGTGCTCGTCGGTGCCCTCGGGCTGGGAGCAGGGCTCTTCGCTCGACCCGACGCCGGTCGTCTCCGCCGGGGTGCCGTCGCGCTCGTCGGTCGGCTCCCGGTGAGCGTCCGCCTCGGCCTTCGAGGTGCGCTCGTCGCCGTCGCGGCGCTCGTCCTGGCGTCGACGCTGCTCGTGCTCGTGTGGGTGCTCTCAGGCCGGTCCGCGAGCCGCGACGTCATCGCGGCGCTGGGCCTCGACGGCCTGAGCGGGGTGTCGCTCGCGGTCGCTCAGCTCGCCCTCGTCCCGGATCTCGTCGTGTGGGCCCTCACCTGGCTCGCCGGACCCGGCTTCGCGGTGGGCTCGGGGACGCACTTCGGGATCGACGGCGTCACCTCAGGTCCGCTCCCGGCGATCCCGCTCCTCGGCGGGCTCCCGGGCCCGTCCTCCGGCGGTGGAGCGGCCGCATGGGCGCCAGCCGTCGTCGTCGCGGCGGGCATGCTCGCGGGAGTGGTCATCCATCGCGCGCTCGAGCGGATCGCCTGGTGGCACGTCCTCGTGCTCGCGCCGGTCTGCGGGCTCGGCGCCGGGGCGGTCAGCGGCGCGCTCGTCGCCCTGGCCTCCGGTTCTGCCGGTCCGGGACGGCTCGGGGACGTGGGTGCGTCGGGGACCTTCGTGGGACTGTGCGTCGCGGCGCTCGTCGCGCTCGGGTGCCTGGTCGTCCTCGTCGTCGCTCGGCGCGAGGTGCGTGGTGCCGTGCGCGGTGCGGTGCGCCGCCGGACCGGCGCCGGCTCGCCCGCCGACCAGGTGGACCCCGCACTCACCCCGTGAGCGAGTCCTGGTACTCCTCGAGGCCCTCCCGGTAGTCGGTGAGGCACTGTGCACGGGCGGAGTGGGTGATCGCCTCGCTCATGCACGTCTGGCGCTCCATCTCGACGTCCCAGACCGGGATGACGGCGAGCGTCGCCAGCCCGAGCGTGGCCGAGACCGCCATCCCGGCGGCGACCGCGACGACGACCATGCCCCGGACCTTCGCACGCCAGGCGCGCCGGAGCGCCAGACCCCCGGCGACGAGGGCCGCGACCGCGAGCGCGACGCTGCCCATGCGCCACGGGAGGGGCGCAGAGCTGAGGAGGAGGCAGGCGAGGAGGATGAGCGCGAAGACCATGAGGCGCCGGGACAGGTGTCGCACGACCTCGGGGTCGACGGGCTCGCGCGGTGCCCGCGCGCCCGCTCCGCGTCGGCCGCGCGGCTGCTGCTCGGGCGTCCTGTCGCCCCACCCGTCCGGCGTGGGTCCGGCGGGCTGACGCTGCTGGTCGCCCTGCTGGTCACCGGACGGCGGAGGGGTGCCCGGAGGCTTCGGTGCGTACGGGTTTCCCATGCGTCCATTGTCGCCCATCACCGCCGGTCTCCCGCCGCTGCGACGCCTGCACCCGCTAGAGTTCCGAGCGTGACGTCATCTCGCCCCGACCCCCGATCCCACCCGGCCGCGCGTCCCGGAGAGGCCGGTCGGCGTACTCCCTCGGGCCATGCCGTCGAGGTGGTCGGGACCGGTTCGTCGACCGCACGGGTCGTCGTCCTCGCCTCAGGGGGTGGCAGCAACCTGGCCGCCCTCCTGGCTGCGCACGACGACGCGGCGTACGGTGCGCGCGTCGTCGCCGTGGTGACCGACAACCCGGGTGCGGGCGCGCTCGGCCTCGCTCGCGACGCCGGTGTCGCCAGCGCGGTCGTCGAGCCCCGGTCGTTCGCCGACCGTGCGGAGTGGGACGCGGCGCTCGCCGAGACCGTGGCCGTCTTCCACGCCGACTACGTGGTCAGCGCCGGGTTCATGCGCATCCTCGGTCCCGCGTTCCTCGGCCGGTTCGGGGGGCGGACCGTGAACACCCACCCGGCGCTCCTGCCGTCCTTCCCCGGGGCGCACGGCGTCCGCGACGCGCTCGCGTACGGTGTGGCGGTGACGGGCTGCACGCTGCACGTCGTCGACGCCGGTGTCGACACGGGGCCGATCGTCGCGCAGGTCGCGGTGGCCGTCGAGCCCGATGACGACGAGGCGACGCTGCACGAGCGGATCAAGGCGGAGGAACGTCGGCTGCTCGTGGAGTGGGTCGGGCGGATCGCGCGGGGTGGCCTGCACGTCGACGGTCGTGTCGTCGTGGTGGGGCACGACAGGACGGTGTCGTAGGCACGGTGAGACCTCACGCGTGCTGGGTGGTGCGCCACCAGCCGACGGTCTCGGTCGCGATCGTGTCCCACGTCGTGGGCGTGATCCCCAGGGCGCGCTGTGACGCGGTCGAGTCCATGACGAACGGCTCCGTGAACTGGTAGCCGATCTTGTGGATCTCGCGCATCATCGGGACCGCGACACCCGCGGCGGCGACGGCCCACATCGGCACCGGCCTGATCCTCGGCTCGGGGACGGCGCTCGTCCGTCGGGCGGCGTCTGCGAAGGCGCTCACCACCTCGCGGAACGAGCGCGGGTCCGGGGACGGTGCGTGCCAGGCGTGGCCCCAGGCGCTCTCGGTCCGGCCGGCGGCGACGAGCGCGGCGGCGAGGTCCGGCAGGTACGTCCAGGTGTGCGGGGCGTCGGCGCTGCCGACGGGTCGGATGGTGCGTCCGGCGAGGAGCGGTTCGAGGATCCGCTCGCCGACGTGCGAGGTGACGAGGGCGCGAGGCCCGATGTAGTCGCTCGCGCGCACCTCGGTCGCGCGGAGGCGTCCGGCGGCGTGCCGACGCTCGGCCTCGCGCCACATCTCGGCGCGCACCTGGGCCTTCGGCAGTGTGCTGGACAACGGGGTCGTCTCGGTCATGGGGCCTGTCGTGGGTCCGTAGGCGTAGAGGTTGGCTGCGGTGACGAGGACGGCGTCGTGCGTCTCGGCGGCTGCCAGGAGTGCCTCTCCGACCGGGGGCCAGTCGGTGAGCCAGCGGTGGTAGGCGGGGTTGGCGCAGTTGTAGAGGACGTCGGCGTCCTGTGTGGCGCGGACGAGCTGCGACGTGTCGGCGGCATCGGCGGCGACGTGGTGCGCTCCGGCGGTCGCCGGCTCGTCCCGTCCGGGAGCTCCGGAGCGGCTGACGATCCGGACGTCCTCTCCGGCGGCGAGGAGGTGGGCTGCTGTCGTGGTGCCGATGGGGCCCTTGCCGAGGACGACGTGCAGGGTCATGGTTCTCTCCTCCGAGGTGTGAGCGGTGCTCTCCGGTGCGATCGATGCTCGCACGGGCGCAGGGAGTGCGTCAAGAGCACTGCTCTCTTTTGCGTGCAGCGCTTCCACCGGGCAGACTTGCCCGGTGAACACACCCCGGACCGCACGCGAACGAGCGCGCGCAGAAGTCATGGCGGAGCTCCTCGCCGCCGCCAAGGAGAGGCTGAGCGTCGAGGGCGCCGCCGGGCTCTCCCTGCGTGCGGTCGCACGCGACCTCGGCATGGCGTCGTCGGCCGTGTACCGCTACGTCGAGTCCCGTGACGCGCTGCTCACCCTCCTCATCATCGAGGGGTACGACGCCGTCGGGGACGCCTGCGAAGAGGCCCTGCGCGTGTCCCACGAGCGCGGCGAGACCCCGGCACAGGCATGGCTCGCGGTGGCCCGCGCCGTGCGCGCGTGGGCCGTCGCGAACCCCCGCAGCTTCGAGCTCGTCTACGGCACGCCCGTCCCCGGGTACCAGGCGCCCCAGGACACGGTCGCCTCGGCGGTCCGTCTCTGGGGCGTCGTCCAGACGATCCTTCTCAGCGCGCTCGCAGACGGCTCCCTGCGGCCACCGGGGGGTCGGCTCGACGCCTCCGGGCTGCTCTCCAGCGAGACGCTCACCTTCGTCGGCATCGACCTCACGGACCCGACCGCGGACCCGGAGACCCGGTGCGCCCTCGAGAACGCGGTCGCCCGATCCTTCACCCTCTTCTCCTCGCTCGTCGGTGCGATCAGCGCCGAGCTCTACGGACACCTCCACCGGGTCGTCACGGACTACGACCGCGCCTTCGACGTGACCATCGCGACCGCGGCGGCCGGCGTCGGGCTCTTCATCGAGCTCGACTGAGCAGATAGGATCGGGGACGGTCGCGACTGGCGAGGGTGGGGTTCACCACCGGGGAGCGGCCGATCGTCCCTGTGCAGCGCCGTCCGCCTGGGCGCC
The DNA here is from genome assembly GCF_040012415.1 of Sanguibacter sp. 25GB23B1. NCBI lineage: Bacteria > Bacillati > Actinomycetota > Actinomycetes > Micrococcales > Sanguibacteraceae > Sanguibacter > Sanguibacter sp. 25GB23B1. The sequence continues at coordinate 7,705 of NZ_JBDYKL010000035.1, read as the reverse complement.
TGGGCATTCGTAGTGACCCACCGGAGAGCCGTGCTCTCCGACATCACGATCGACCCGCCACGACAGGAGTACGCAGATGTCCGCAGCACCCAGCCCCTCCGCCCACCCGACGGCCGCCGCCCCGCAGCTCTCCGACGACACGCAGCGCCCCGTGCGCCGCGCCCTCGTGAGCGTGTACGACAAGACCGGTCTCGCCGAGCTCGCACAGGCACTCCACGCCGCAGGCGTCGAGATCGTCTCGACCGGCTCGACCGCCTCGACCATCGCCGCAGCAGGCGTCCCGGTCGTCGGCGTCGAGACGCTCACCGGCTTCCCCGAGTGCCTCGAGGGCCGCGTGAAGACCCTGCACCCCCGCGTGCACGCGGGCATCCTCGCGGACACCCGCAAGGAGGACCACCTCCGCCAGCTCGACGACCTCGACATCGCACCGTTCGAGCTCGTCGTGGTCAACCTCTACCCCTTCACCGCGACGGTCGCGTCCGGCGCGAGCCCCGACGAGTGCGTCGAGCAGATCGACATCGGCGGCCCCTCTATGGTCCGCGCCGCCGCGAAGAACCACCCGAGCGTGGCCGTCGTCGTCGACCCCGCCGGGTACCCGGCCGTCGTCGACGCCGTCCGGTCCGGCGGCTTCACCTACGCCCAGCGCAAGGCGCTCGCCGCCGAGGCGTTCGTCCACACGGCGACCTACGACGTCGCCGTCGCGAGCTGGATGGGCAACGTCGTGTCGCCCACCGACACGGTGGTCACCGAGGCGGGCCCGGTCGCCTCCGGCTTCCCCGCCTGGGTCGGCGCCACCTGGACCCGCTCCGACGTCCTGCGCTACGGCGAGAACCCGCACCAGCGTGCCGCCCTCTACACCTCCGGCGACGCCGCTCCCGGTCTTGCGCAGGCGACCCAGCTGCACGGCAAGGCGATGAGCTACAACAACTACGTCGACGCCGACGCCGCGTGGCGCGCCGCCCACGACCACTCGCGCCCCGCCGTCGCGATCATCAAGCACGCCAACCCGTGCGGCATCGCCGTCGGCGACGACATCGCCGACGCGCACGCCAAGGCGCACGCGTGCGACCCGCTCTCCGCGTTCGGCGGAGTCATCGCCTCCAACGGCCTTGTGACGCGCGCCGCAGCCGAGCAGATCGCCCCGGTCTTCACCGAGGTCGTCGTCGCACCGGGCTTCGAGCCCGAGGCGCTGGAGATCCTCACGGCGAAGAAGAACATCCGTCTCCTCCAGGTCGACGCCTCGCCGAGCGCGCCCGTCGAGCTGCGACCGATCAGCGGCGGTCTCCTCATGCAGGCGGTCGACAGGGTCGACGCCGCAGGACCCGACGGCGGGGACGACCCGCAGTCGTGGACGCTCGCCGCCGGCGAGGCAGCGGACGCTGACACGCTCGCCGACCTCGAGTTCGCCTGGCGCGCCGTCCGCGCCGTGAAGTCGAACGCGATCCTCCTCGCGTCCGGCGGAGCGTCTGTCGGCGTCGGGATGGGGCAGGTCAACCGCGTCGACTCCTGCCGTCTCGCAGTCGAGCGGGCGAACTCCGGTGACACCGAGCGGGCCCGCGGCGCCGTCGCGGCGTCGGACGCCTTCTTCCCCTTCGCGGACGGCCTCCAGGTCCTCCTCGACGCGGGCGTGCGCGCCGTCGTCCAGCCTGGTGGATCCGTGCGAGACGCGGAGGTCGTGGCCGCCGCGGAGGCGGCAGGCGTGACGCTCTACCTCACCGGGACACGTCACTTCGCCCACTGACGGGCAGCTCGCTGACGGGCGGCCGGCCGACGGGCGATCCGTCAGCGAGCCGCGCACCGAGGAGCCCGGACCGGGCGTCGACCGCCCGGTCCAGGTCGAGGGCGACCGGCCCGTTCGCCATGAGGCGCCGCGCTGCGCCGACCTCGCGCGGCGAGTCGACCACGAGGATGCCCGTGACCAGGCCGTGGGGCGCCACGTACAGGGCGCTCCACGGCGCGCCCGGCACCGACGGTTCGCCGCGCACGACGACGCGGTCGACGACAGGGTCCGGCAACCCGAAGAGAGCGATGTCGTGGCCGAGCTGGCGCGAGAACACGTAGGGCGCCGGAGCGGTGGCATCCTCGGGCACGAGGCCGAGGACGGCCCGCGCCACCCGGTCCGGGTCGAGGAGAGCGGCAGACCAGTGGCCGCCCGGGACGTGCTCCCACACCGGGTCCTCGCGCGTCGCGCAGTCCCCGACGGCGTACACGGCCGCCAGGTCACCGCCCGTCCGGACGCGACCGGATGCGTCCGCCGCGATCGAGCCTCGTGCGTCCATCGGGACCGCCCCGCGGAGCCAGTCGGTCGCCGGGCGCGCCCCGACCGCCGCCAGCACGACGTCGGCAGACAGCAGCCGCTCCGTCCCGTCGTCCGACCGCAGGCGCACACCGTCCGCCGCGACGCCCGTCACCGCGCTCGACACGACGAGCTCGACTCCGGCGTCCGCGTACCACGGAGCGACGAGCGACCCCACCTGCTCACCGAGCTGCCGGTCCAGCGGCACGGACGCCGCCTCGACGACGCTCACACGACATCCGGCCCCGACCGCCGCGCCAGCCACCTCTGCGCCGATCCACCCCGCGCCGACGCACACGAGCCGAGCACCGGGCCGCAGGCTCTCGCGGAGGATCGCCGCGTCCTGGGCGCTGTGCAACGACAGCGCATGCTCCCAGCCCGCCGGGCGGACCGGCTCCGCGCCACAGGCGAGGACGACGACCTCTGCGGTGAGCCGCCGGCCCCGAGCGGTCGTGACCGTCGTCGCGTGCTCACCGACGACGAGGCTCACGGCGGCGTCGTCGAGAACCACCTCGTCGGCGAGCGCCTCGAGGTCCACACCGAGCTCGTCCGAGATCCAGGCCGGCTCCGGGCGAGAGAAGAGCTCCTTGGAGAGCGGAGGTCGGTCGTAGGGGAGGACACCCTCGTCGCCGAGGACGGTCAACCGGCCCGCACAACCGTGCTTGCGCAGCGCCGCGACAGTCTGCGCACCGGCCAGCCCGGCTCCGACGACGAGGACGGACGCGGGGCCGGCGCTGGGTACGGTCTCTGGCGGGTGCGTCAGGTGCATGGAGGCAACGGTAGTCTCAGTGCGGTGGAGTGCTCGTGAACGCGACAGGCAGCGTGATGGTCGACGACGAAGGACAAGGCAGGCTGCACGACAGTGCGCCGGACGCTCGGGCGACCCCTGGGCGACCGGACCAGCCGGACCAGCCCGGTCATCCCGGTGAGCCAGGCGCTGATCCGGGGCGCAGCGCTCCGTGGTACCCGATCGCGACGGGTTCGGAGAGCGGTCAGGTTCCTCGGCACGCTCCCAAGCCGCCTGTCCGCCGCGAGACGGCGATGTGGCTCGTCTGTGTGGGTGTCCTCGCCGTCGTAGCGATCGCGCTCGGGCTCGGAGCGCGCGAGGCTGCCCTCGCTCTCGCGGCGCTCCTGCTGACCGGCAGTGTCGCGCGGGCGGTGATCCCCGGACCCGGGCCGATCGGTATCACCATCCGCTCCCGGGGCGTCGACGTCGCGATGTTCGCCACCCTCGCTCTGATGATCGGCATCCTCGCGCAGACCGCACCGGACATCTAGACCGCGACACCATCTCGACCGCGACACCTGGGTCGCGTGGATCCCGCCAGACACAGCGATGCCCGGCACGTCGCCACCGGAATCCGGTGCAGACGTGCCGGGCATCGGCTGCTCGGTGCTACTTCGAGGGCTCGACGGTGTCGTCCGGGCCGCTGTCCACAGAGTCGGTGGACGGTTCTGCGGGCGGCGCAGGCGAAGCGGGCGCGGAGGCCGCTCCGTCCGCGGCGGGGCCCGTGGTCGGTGCCTTCTTCGCCGGTGCCTTCCGTGCGACGGGCGGCTTGGCCTGTGCCTTCGCCGGTGCCTTCGCGGGCGTCTTCGCCGGTGCCCGCCGGACGGGCGCCTTCTTCACCGGAGCGGGCGCCGCATCGGGGGCGGGCTCCGCGGACGGGGCGGCCTCGGTCGTGGGTGCGGGTTCCGCAGCGACCGGTTCGGTCGGTGCAGGTGCAGCGGCGGCCGTGGTGCTCGTGGTGCTCGTGGTGTCCGTCGAGGTCGACGGCTCGTCGGCGGGGACGACCTCGGTCACGACGACGACCTCCTCGACCTCGGTGACGACGTCGACGTCGTCCTCACCGTCGAGGGTGTCGTCGCGGTAGACGTACTCGACGACGGGCTCCGTCGTCGTGAACCCGCGGTAGAAGAGCGCCGCGATGATCGCGCCGACCAGGGGTGCGGCCCAGAAGATCCAGACGTCCCCGAGGGCCCAGCTGTCGGAGAAGAGCGCGGCGGCGAGCGAGCGCGCAGGGTTGAGCGATCCGCCGGAGAGCGGCGACGCGAGCAGGACGAGGAAGCCGAAGGAGAGGCCGACGACGACCGAGGTGAAGCGGATCCGTGCCCGCTTGTCCGTGACGGCGAGGATGACGCCGACGAAGAGCGCGGTCGCGACGACCTCGATGATGGCGACGGACGTCGCGTCGAACTTCGCGAAGGTGGGGACGACGAGCTGGCCGGCCGAGACGGCCTCGTCGATCTGCTCCTGCGTGGCGCCCTGGTCGAGGTACGTCTTGAAGAACGCTGCGCTCGCCGTGGCGAACGAGGGCGAGTTGTCACCGAATCCGTTGGCGGTGATGGAGAAGAACTCCTTGAGGCTGCCGTACGCCGCGGTGTCTCCGGAGGCGAAGCTCTTGGGGATCGTCGTGAAGAGCGTGGCCGCAGCAGCGACCGCTCCGACGATCTGGGCGACCCAGTAGACCGGGACGTCCTTCCAGGACGTGCGCCCCGCGACCGCGTACCCGAGCGTCACGGCCGGGTTGAAGTGTCCGCCGGAGATGTGGCCGACGGACGCCATGCCGGCCATGAGCGCGATGCCGAAGCCGAGCGCGACGCCGAGGGCGCCCGCTCCGCTGTACGTGGCATAGAGCGCGATGCCGAGCCCGACGAAGACGAGGAGGAACGTGCCGAAGAGCTCTGCACCGATGACCGCGAAGGTGCTGGGCCGGTCGGTGTCACCTGCGGGGGAGAGCCGACGGTCGGAGACCGTGCGGTCCTCGATGAGGGTCTGCTGCGCAGACGCATCCTGAGACATGGGGATCCTGTCGTGTGTGGTGTCGGGTGGGGCTGGAGCTGGTCGCGTCGGGTGCCGCGTTCGCGCGGCACCATCGTGCATCGTTCCACCTCAGTCTGAGAAGCACATGAGTGCGTGCGCGCTTCCCAGCAGGCGGACCGTCGGGTGCAAGATCTCTTGACGTCGAGAAAAGTCGAGTAATCTGGTCGATGGCAATCACCAGACATACAGGAGCGTGCCTCGCATGGGCAAGATCAAGGTAGTAGGGCCGGTCGTCGAGCTCGACGGCGACGAGATGACTCGGATCATCTGGCAGTTCATCAAGGATCGTCTCATCCACCCGTACCTCGACGTCGACCTGCGGTACTTCGACCTGTCGATCGAGAACCGTGACGCCACGGACGACCAGGTGACCATCGACGCGGCGAACGCGATCAAGGAGCACAACGTCGGCGTCAAGTGCGCCACGATCACGCCCGACGAGGCGCGCGTCGAGGAGTTCGGCCTGAAGAAGATGTGGGTCTCGCCCAACGGGACGATCCGCAACATCCTCGGTGGCGTCGTCTTCCGCGAGCCGATCATCATCTCGAACATCCCGCGGCTCGTCCCGGGCTGGAACAAGCCGATCATCATCGGCCGTCACGCGCACGGCGACCAGTACAAGGCGACGAACTTCAAGGTTCCCGGCGCGGGCACCCTGACGCTCACGTACACCCCCGCCGACGGCTCGGAAGAGATCAAGACCGAGGTCGTCACCTACGGGGACGACGGCGGCGTCGCGATGGGTATGTACAACTTCAACGACTCGATCCGCGACTTCGCGCGCGCGTCGTTCGCGTACGGCCTCCAGCGCAGCTACCCCGTGTACCTCTCGACGAAGAACACGATCCTCAAGGCCTACGACGGCCAGTTCAAGGATCTCTTCCAGGAGGTCTTCGACGCGGAGTTCGCCGAGCAGTTCGCTGCGGCCGGCCTCACGTACGAGCACCGTCTCATCGACGACATGGTCGCGTCGGCCATGAAGTGGGAGGGCGGCTACGTCTGGGCGTGCAAGAACTACGACGGCGACGTCCAGTCCGACACGGTCGCGCAGGGCTTCGGTTCGCTCGGCCTCATGACGAGCGTCCTCATGACCCCGGACGGCAAGACCGTCGAGGCCGAGGCTGCCCACGGCACGGTGACACGTCACTACCGTCAGCACCAGCAGGGCAAGCCGACGTCGACGAACCCCATCGCGTCGATCTTCGCGTGGACCCGTGGGCTCATGCACCGCGGAAAGCTTGACGGCACGCCCGAGGTCATCACCTTCGCCGAGACGCTCGAGGACGTCGTCATCACGACGGTCGAGTCGGGCAAGATGACGAAGGACCTCGCGCTGCTCATCAGCAAGGACCAGGAGTGGCTCACCACCGAGGACTTCCTCGCCGCGCTCGACGAGAACCTCGCCGCGCGCCTCGCCTGAGGTAGCGATCCACCGCCGGGTGCGTGATCGTTGGACCGGGACGCGAGTCCCCGGTCGACGGTCACGCACCCGCGTCCGTCCGCCCGGTCACCGGCCGGTATCTGTTCTGACAAAGGAGTTGTGACATGAGCCCCACCCCTGTGAACGTCACCGTGACCGGTGCTGCCGGCCAGATCGGGTACGCCCTGCTCTTCCGGATCGCTTCCGGCCAGCTCCTCGGTCCGGACGTTCCGGTCCGTCTGCGTCTCCTGGAGATCCCGCAGGGGGTCAAGGCGGCGGAGGGCACCGCCATGGAGCTCGACGACTGCGCCTTCCCGCTCCTCGCCGGCATCGACATCTTCGACAACCCGCGCGACGGCTTCGACGGCGCCAACATCGGACTCCTCGTCGGGGCGCGCCCACGGACGAAGGGCATGGAGCGCGGTGACCTCCTCGAGGCGAACGGGGGGATCTTCAAGCCGCAGGGCGCGGCCATCAACGCCGGCGCCGCGGACGACATCCGGGTGCTCGTCGTCGGGAACCCCGCGAACACGAACGCGCTCATCGCTGCCGCGCACGCGCCGGACGTCCCGTCGTCGCGCTTCAGCGCGATGACGCGCCTCGACCACAACCGTGCACTGACGCAGGTGGCCAAGCGCGCCGGGGTGGCCGTCGACGACGTCCGCAGGCTGACGATCTGGGGCAACCACTCGGCCACCCAGTACCCGGACGTCTTCCACGCGGAGCTCGCCGGAGCACCTGCGACCTCCCTGACGGCCGACGAGTCGTGGCTCGTCGACGACTTCATCCCCGTGGTGGCGACGCGCGGCGCGGCGATCATCGAGGCGCGCGGCGCGTCGTCAGCAGCCTCGGCCGCGAACGCCGCCATCGACCACGTGCACGACTGGGTCAACGGGACGCGCGAGGGCGACTGGACGTCGGCCGGCATCGTCTCGGACGGGTCCTACGGCGTTCCGGAGGGACTGGTGTCCTCGTTCCCGGTCGTCTCGCACGGCGGGGACTGGGAGATCGTCCAGGGTCTCGAGATCGACGACTTCTCACGGGCGCGGATCGACGCTTCGGTGGCCGAGCTCACCGAGGAGCGGGACGCGGTCAGGGCGCTCGGCCTGATCTAGGCGTGACGCGGGGGGGGGGGGGGGGGGGGGGGGGGGGGGGGGGGGGGGGGGCG
>NZ_JBDYKL010000034.1:0-55194 GCF_040012415.1 Sanguibacter sp. 25GB23B1 | reverse complement strand
CCCCCCCCCCCCCCCCCCCCCCCCCCCCCCCCCCCCCCCCCCCCCCCCCCCCCCCCCCCCGCCGGGATCGAGCAGAACGGGCACGAGGCGGCGCTCGCGTCGGCGGGCTTGTCCTGCCCTCCGATGTAGATCATCCGGTGCGGCGTCCAGAGCCGTTCGAGCGAGTCCGGGACGCCCGGGTGCTCTGCGGCGGTCTCGCTCACACCTGGACCCGGTCCCGCACGGCCGCGAGCACACGCTCGATGGCGTCGGCGATCGGGACGCCGTTGTCCTGGCGTCCGTCCCGGTACCGGAACGAGACGGCGCCGGCTTCGGCGTCCTCTCCCCCGGCGATGAGCACGAAGGGGATCTTCTGCGTCGACGCGGTGCGGATCTTCTTGGCGAAGCGGTCGCTGCCGTCGTCCAGGTCGGCGCGGACGCCGTTCGCACGGAGCTGCGCGACGACGTCGGCGAGGTAGTCGTTGAAGGGTTCTGCGACGGGCACGGCGAGGACCTGGACCGGCGCGAGCCAGGCCGGGAACGCTCCGGCGTAGTGCTCGGTGAGCACGGCGAAGAAGCGCTCGATCGAGCCGAAGAGCGCACGGTGGATCATCACCGGTCGCTGGCGCGTGCCGTCGGCGGCGGCGTACTCGAGGTCGAACTTCTCGGGGAGGTTGAAGTCGAGCTGGATCGTCGACATCTGCCACGTGCGCCCGATGGCGTCCTTCGCCTGGACGGAGATCTTCGGTCCGTAGAACGCCGCGCCCTCGGGGTCGGCGACGAGCTCGAGGCCGGACTCGGTGGCGACCTCCTCGAGCGTGCGGGTCGCTTCCTCCCAGACCTCGTCCGAGCCGACGGACTTCTCGGGGTCACGGGTGGAGAGCTCGAGGTAGAAGTCGTCGAGCCCGTAGTCCTTGAGCAGGCCGAGCACGAAGTTCAGTGCGTCGGTGAGCTCGGACTTCATCTGCTCGCGCGAGCAGTAGATGTGGGCGTCGTCCTGCGTGAAGCCGCGGGCGCGGGTCAGACCGTGCACCACACCGGACTTCTCGTAGCGGTAGACGGTGCCGAACTCGAAGAGGCGCAGCGGGAGCTCGCGGTAGGAGCGTCCGCGCGAGGCGAAGACGAGGTTGTGCATCGGGCAGTTCATGGGCTTGAGGTAGTAGTTCTGCCCTGCCTTGCGCACCACGCCGTCGGCATCGCGCTCCTCGTCGAGGTGCATCGGGGGGTACATGCCCTCCGAGTACCAGTCGAGGTGGCCCGACGTCTGGAAGAGCTGCTCCTTGGTGATGTGCGGGGTGTTGACGAAGGAGTAGCCCTCCTCGATGTGCCGCTTGCGGGAGTACTGCTCCATCTCGGAGCGGATGATGCCGCCCTTGGGGTGGAAGACCGCGAGGCCGGACCCGATCTCGTCGGGGAAGGAGAAGAGGTCGAGCTCGGTGCCGAGCCGGCGGTGGTCGCGGCGCTCGGCCTCGGCGAGGCGTTCGAGGTGCTCCTTGAGCTCGTCCTTCGTGGGCCACGCGGTGCCGTAGATGCGCTGCAGCTGCGGGTTCTTCTCGCTCCCCCGCCAGTACGCCGCAGCGCTGCGCATGAGCTGGTAGCCGTTGCCGATGAGCTTTGTGCTCGGCAGGTGCGGGCCGCGGCAGAGGTCGGACCACGCGACGTCGCCGTTGCGGCGGACGTTCTCGTAGATGGTCAGCTCGCCCGCTCCGACCTCGACCGAGGCGCCCTCGGCGGCGGTGTCGCTGCTGCTCTTGAGGCCCACGAGCTCGATCTTGTAGGGCTCGTCAGCGAGCTCGACGAGCGCGTCCGCGTCGGCCACGACACGACGACGGAAGGTCTGGCCTTCCTTGACGATGCGCATCATCGCCTTCTCGAGGGCCTTGAGGTCCTCGGGCGTGAAGGGCTCGGCGACGTCGAAGTCGTAGTAGAACCCGTCCTTGATGGGCGGGCCGATGCCGAGCTTCGCGGTGGGGTTGACCTGCTGCACCGCCTGAGCGAGCACGTGGGCGGCCGAGTGCCGGAGCACGTCGAGGCCGTCGGGCGAGTCGATGGTCACGCCCTCGACGACCGTGCCCTCGCGGAGCTCGGACGAGAGGTCGCGCAGCTCGCCGTCGACGCGCAGGACGACGACGTCACGGCGCTCGGCGAAGAGCTCGGTGCCGGTCGTGCCCGTGGTCACCGTCGTCTGCTGACCATCGACTGTGATGGTGACGGACGGGTCCAGCGGCGACGACTCAGACACGGTGGTCTACTCCAATGACGTTCGAGGGGCGCTGCCTGGTGACATGCGCCCCTCGATGTTACCGACACCGGCCCCGCTCGCGGGCCACCGGCGCCGACCGTGTCCGTCGTCGGTCCGTCGTTGGTCCGTCGTCGGTCCGTCGTCGGTCCGTCGTCGGTCGTCCGTCGGTCGTCCGTCGGTCAGTTGTTCGCCTGCTTCGCCTTCTCTGCGAGCGCGGCGACGGCCTTGTCGACGGAGTCGGGGGCGACGGCGGTGACCTTCTCGGCGATGGCGTCGATGTTCTCGTCGGTGAGGTGTTCTTTGGCCTTGCCTGCGAGCGCGCCGAGGTCGTCGAGGCCGAAGCCGTTCTTCTTGTCTGCCATGTGTGGGGCTCCTTGTGCTCGTGGCCGCCTGCGGAGGGGTGGCTGGTGGTTCTACGGTACTCAGCGGTGCGCCTGGATGGGTGGTGGGTGTCTCGTTGACGGTCTCGTGGACGGCGTCGCGGTGTGCGACCCTTCGGAGATGGCCGATGCTTCGTCTGCGACGACCGTGGGGCCGTCGCGTGCTTTCCACCTGTTGGTGTGGTGCGGTGTCCCCGTGCTCGGTGCGATGGCGGGCGGGGTGCTCGCGCTGGGGCTCGACTGGATCGTGGGCCTCTCCTGGGTTCCGTTCCAGGGTCCGTTGAGTCTGGTCGACGAGCTGACGGGGTCGTGGACGGTGCTCGCTCTGGTCGTTCTCGGGGTGGCGCTGGGTCTGGTTCTGGCGCTGTCGGTGTACGGGGACGTCGTCTATGTGACGGTCGAGCCGCAGGCCGTCGTCGTGACGCGGGGGGACGAGGTTCGACGGGTCCCTCGGAGCGCTGTCGCGACGGTCTTTCTCGAGGGTGGGCATCTTGTGGTGCAGGATGCGTCGGGTCGTCGGGGTGCGCGTGCCCCGGTCGATCACCTCCCGACCGACAGGTTGAGGGCTGTGTTCATCGGCTGCGGGTATAGGTGGGTCGAGGCCGATCCTCTGGCTGGGGCTTTCTCTCGGTGGTTCGAGAACGCGCCGGGCCTTCCGGCCGGAGGCGATGCGATCCTCGCGGCGCGGCAGAAGGCTCTCGACGGTGGGCAGGAGGAGGCCGCTGAGGACTTGCGTGTGGAGCTGGACCGGGTCGGTGTCGTGGTGCGCGACGAGGGAGGTCGTCAGTTCTGGCGCCCGGTCGTGTAGCGGGACCTTGCGTGCGGCGGGTGGTCGTCAGGCTGCGAGCGCCGCGAAGGCCTCGTAGACCATGTAGGCCGGCCAGAAGATGCCTTGGAAGATCGCGTAGAGGTACTCCCAGAATGCGTCGGCCTGCTGCCAGAAGTAGACCCATGCGCCGAAGATGCCCAGGCCGTAGAGCGCTCCGCCTCCTGCGGCTGCTCCGGCACTGCTGTCTGCCATCGTCGTCCTCCGTCCCTCTTGCGCCCGTTCGGGAGTCTGGGCGCGGGCTGGTCGGGGGCCCGCTCGCTGTGGGGCTCAGCTCTGCGGCGCGTGTGTGTGCCGGTAGCGGGCCTGGGCTGTTATGAGTCGGTGTGGGGCACGGTGTGGTGGACGTGGGCGTCGGGCCCGGGATAGACGAGTGCTTCGTGTCCGGTGTCGGACCATCGGACGAGGTAGGGAGGGCTGCCGTCAGGGTGGCGCACCTCGAGGATCTTCGCGTCTCGGGCGGGCGTGTCGAGGTGTGCGCTCTGGACGACGAGCCGGTCTCCTGCCTCGGCGTACATGTCGGTTCTTCTTCCTCGTGCGGGCGGACTCGTGGGGGGCGTCTCAGGTCCACCTTGGACTTGCGTGGGCGGTGGGTGTAGGGCCGAAGGACCTGTACACGACGGGGCCCGTCGGCCTGGGGGCGGGCGGTGGTGGTGCGTCGGGTGCGGGGACCACGGGGTCCGGTGGCTCGGTGTCGGGACCATGTTCCCTGCGGGAGGTGACCGCTGGCCCTGTCGGGCGGGGTTCTGGGTGGTGGAGCCTGGAGATCAGGTGAAGTGCTCTGAGAGGCATCATGTCCACCACTGCGGTCTTCGATCCACGTCCGGTGCACGTCGACGCTCGGCTCGACGAGCCGTTGAGCCGTGGGCTGTGGTTGGTGAAGTGGTTGCTGGCGCTGCCGCACTGTGTGGTCCTGGCGTTCTTGTGGGTCGCGTTCGGTGTGACGAGCGTGATGGCGTTCTTCGCCATCCTTTTCGCGGGGCGGTATCCGCGAGCGCTGTTCGACTTCAACGTCGGGGTGCTGCGCTGGTCGTGGCGGGTGTCGTTCTACACGTACGGGGCTCTGGGGACGGATCGGTATCCGCCGTTCTCGCTGCACGAGGTGGCTGACTATCCTGCTCACCTCGAGATCGAGTATCCGCTGCGTCTGTCGCGCGGTCTCGTCCTGGTGAAGTGGTGGTTGTTGGCGATCCCGCACTACCTGGTGCTGAGCCTGTTCCTGGGTGGTGTGGGGTATGCGGTGCAGGAGGGGGATCGGGAGTCGTTCTCGGGGATGGGGCTGATCGGTCTTCTCGTGCTGGTGGCTGCGGTGGTGCTGTTGTTCACGGGTCGTTATCCGGTGCGGGTGTTCGATCTCGTGATCGGGCTCGATCGCTGGGTGCTGCGGGTCGTGGCCTATGCGGCGCTCATGACGGATCGCTACCCGCCGTTCGCGCTCGACCAGGGGGGCCTGGAGCAGGTCGTTCGAGAGCAGCCTGGGGTGGACGGCTCTGGGGTCGGGGGGTCTGGAGCGGCGTCGGCTCCTCGTCCGCCGTCGCGTCATGATGCGGGCTGGTCGCCGGGTCGGGTCGTTGCGCTGGTCGTCGGGTCGGTGCTGGTCCTGACCGGTCTGGGCATGGGTGGGACGGCGGTCGCCCTGACGGTGGTCGACTCCGGTGCCCGAGACCGGGACGGTTTCCTCATGAGCGACCCTCGGGCGTTCGACAGCCGGACCCACGCCATCACCTCCCAGAGCGTGCGCCTGCACTCCGACGCTCCGGGTGACTTCCTGCCGGGTCGGCTCCTGGGCGACGCCCGGCTGACCGCTGCACCGGCGGACGGCGCGGAGCTCTTTCTCGGTATCGGCCCGACGCCCGACGTGGAGCGCTACCTGGCGGAGGTGGACCACGAGACCGTCACGGGCTTCGACGACGGCAAGCCGGAGTACGGCGCACGCCCGGGGTCGACGACCCCGGATCCCCCGTCGGGGCAGACGTTCTGGGTGGTCGAGGACACCGGTCCGGGCGAGGTGACGATCACGTGGGAGCTCGCCGACGGCGACTGGACGGCGGTCCTCATGAACGCTGACGGGAGCGCACCCGTCGCGGCCGCGGTCGCCGCCGGTGCCGAGCTGCCGGCCTTGGACGACGCGGCTGTCGTGCTCGGGGTGCTGTCTGCCGTCGCCGTGGCCGCCGGTGTCGTCCTTGTCGTCGTTCCCCTGCGCGGGGTCTCCACCGAGCACCGCGCCCGCACCATCACCCCCGGGAGGAAACCATGAAGGCCGCCGTCGTCCCCCAGCTCGGAGCACCCTTGGAGATCCGGGACGTCCCTGTCCCGCACCCTGGTCCCGGACAGGTTCTCGTGCGGATCGAGACGTCCGGCCTGTGCCATACGGACATCCATGCCGCCCGCGGGGAGTGGCCGGTGAAGCCGAAGATCCCGCTCGTCCCCGGCCACGAGGGCGTCGGTGTGGTCGAGGAGCTGGGTGAGGGCGACCTGCACCTCGCTGTCGGGGACCGGGTGGCTCTCCCGTGGCTCGGTCTGGCCTGTGGCCGCTGCCGGTACTGCGTGGGCGGGTGGGAGACCTTCTGCACCGACCCGCAGTACATGGGGTACACGATGGACGGCAGCTATGCCGAGTATGCCGTGGCCTACGCGAGCCACGTGGTCCGCGTGCCCGACGGGGTCAGCTCACTCGATGCTGCTCCGCTGACGTACGCGGGCGTCACCACGTACAAGGCGCTCAAGGTGGCGCGGCCGCAGCCGAACGAGACGGCCATGGTCGTCGGCATCGGCGGTCTGGGGCACCTCGGCCTCCAGTACGCGAAGGTCTTCGGCGCGACGACGGTGGCCGTCGACGTGCACGACGACAAGCTCCGGCTGGCTGAGGAGCTCGGTGCCGACCACGTCGTCGACGGACGCGGTGACCAGGCGGGCGAGCTGGCTGCTCTCGGCGGGGTGGACGTCGCACTGGTGACTGTCCCTTCCCCTGCCGCGATGCGTGCCGCGCATGCCGCCCTGAACCCCAACGGGCGTCTGGTGATCGTCGGCCTGCCGGCGGACAACATGCTCGAGCTCCCGATCTTCGAGACCGTCCTGACGGGCAAGTCCATCATCGGTTCGCTGGTAGGCACCCGCAACGACCTCGTCGACTGCTTCGCGCTGCACGCGAGCGGACGGACACGTGTCATCACGAGCACCCGGCGTCTCGAGGACGTCAACGAGTGCTTCGAGGAGGTGCTTGCCGGTCAGGTGCCCGCGCGACTGGTCTTCGACATGACGGGTAGCGCGTCGTGAGCGTCCTCGGGCCCGTCCGCGCGGCGGTCGTCGTGTCTGGGGGCCCCGTCGCCCTGGCTGCGGCGGGTGTCCTCGCACCGGTCGCCGTGGTCCGCCGGTGGCCCGACCGTGCACGGCCGGGATGGGTCCGGCGCGCCGCATGGGCGGCGACGAGCGCCGCTCTCCTGGCCTCATGGCTCGAGGTCGGCCTGGTCCGTCCGCGGATGCGCCGGTGGGGAGCCACACCGCAGGAGCGCACCAGGACCTATCCCGGTGACATCGACGACGCGCTGCTCACCACCACACGTGCCGTCACGGTCGACGCGCCGGCCGAGGTCGTCTGGTCGTGGCTGGTCCAGATCGGCCAGGACCGCGGCGGGTTCTACTCCTACGACTGGCTGGAGAACCTCGCAGGGTGCCAGGTGACCAGCGCGGACCGGATCCACGACGAGTGGCAGCACCGCAGCCCAGGTGACGAGCTGTCGATCTTTCCCGGCTACGCGACGACCATCGCCGCAGCGGACCCGCCTCGGTCGCTGCTCATCGAGAACTGGGGCGCCTACGTGGTGGAGCCTGTCGACGCGACCACGTGCCGGTTGATCGCCCGCTCGCACGCCGAGCGTGGCCTGCCGGGTGCGGCGTACGTCCTGCTCGTGGAGCTGCCGCACGCCGTCATGGAACGCAAGATGCTCCTGGGCATCAAGCGACGCGCCGAGCAGTCGGCCGGCACACCGCCACCGGCCGCCGGGCCGGTCGAGTCCCGTGTCAGTGCTCTCGGTGCGTCCGAGCCCTGGCGAGCTCGGTGATGCGGCCGAGGTTGATCGCCCAGCCGACCCCGAAGGCCCGCGGTGTGACCAGTCTCGGGTCTGCCGGCGCCCACCAGCTCTGACGCACGCGCTCCCAGGTGGGCCGGCGCAGGTCGTAGGGCACCCCCACGATGCGCCCGTGCCACGACCGCTCCCCCCGCGGGAGCCTGAGCTCCCGCACGACGGCCGCTGCGGCGAGCGCCAGCGTCACCGCCTTGACCAGGTCACGCAGACCCGTGTCCTCACGCTTCTTCATGGCTGCACCTGTGCTCCCCTGGTTCCGGCGACCACCCTGGTGTGGCCGGGTGGCCTCTGCCCGATCGCGTGGACGCGACGCGCGAGCAGACGTGAGCTTCATCGTAGATCTCGACCCGCCCTGGCGGGAGGGCCGGGGCACGGGACCTTCTCCTCGCCGAGCGGTGACCGATGGCCCTTCCTGGACCGGGTCGCACGCCGGACGCTGGTGGTGTCGTCCACCAGCGAACGGCGGTCCCATGCGACGGTCCCTCGGCTCGATCGCCCTGCTCGTGGTGGGCTGCGTCAGCCTCGCGGTCGGCGTCGGGCTCGGACCGGCGCACGCGAGCAAGGAAGGGCTCGGACCGGTCGCCCTGGGCGGATTCCTGCTCATCCTCGGCGGACTCGTGAGCGCTCTCTGGGGCGCTCGCCGGGTGCTCGGCGCCACCCGACGCCGGTGGTGGCTGGTGACCGTCCCGCTGATGCTGCTGGGCGCCTCCGTGTGCCTCTGGACGCTCGGTCAAGCGGTCGCCGCCTCGTTCCCACCACGGCCTGACCTCGGCACCCGGACCCCCGACAGCCTGGGCCTGACGTACCGCGACGTCACGTTCGAGAGCCGGGACGGAGTGCTCCTGCGGGGCTGGTACGTCCCGTCGGAGAACGGTGCCGGGGTGGTGCTGCTGCACGGTGCCGGATCGACACGCTCGAGTGTGCTCGACCACGCCGGCGTCCTGGCACGGCACGGGTACGGCGTCCTGCTCTTCGACGCGCGCGGCCACGGGCAGAGCGCAGGGCGCGGGATGGACTTCGGCTGGTTCGGCGAGAGCGACACCCGCGGCGCGATCGACTTCCTGTCCGCCCAGCCCGAGATCTCCTCGGGCAGGATCGGTCTCGTGGGCCTGTCCATGGGCGGCGAGACGGCCGTCGGCACCGCTGGAGCCGACCGACGGGTCGCCGCAGTGGTGGCCGAGGGCGCGACGAACAGGGTCGCGGAAGACAAGGCCTACCTCTCGCGGTACGGCCACCGCGGAGAGGCCCAGCACCACGTCGACCGGCTCACCTCCCAGCTCACCGACCTGCTCACCAGCGCCCCGAGACCCGCTCCGCTCCGGGACTCCGTCGAGGCCGCGGCGCACCGGTCGAGCCCGGCAGCCTTCCTGCTCATCACGGCCGGCGACGACCCGGACGAGGGCTACGCAGCCGACCACCTGTGCTCGGGAGCGCCGACCGTGTGCGAGGTCTGGACGGTACCTGGCGCGGGGCACACCCACGGGCTCCGGGTCGCGGGTCCACAGTGGGAAGAGCGGGTCACCGGTCTCCTCGATCGCACGCTCCGCTGACCAGCGAGACGGTGACCGGCGAGACGCCAGAGGCCGGTTCCCGTCGCGGGAACCGGCCTCTGATCTGCACTGCTCTGGTGGGCGATACTGGGTTCGAACCAGTGACCTCTTCGGTGTAGACGAGGTCTTGCCCTTTCTCCTCACGGATCCTCGGTCAGATCGCGCCGATGTGAATGATCGGGCGGACCGGGTCCGACGTCGACACTGGGTCTGTGCAGACACCAGACGACGCTGCGGGCGGTCCTGGCGGCGGTTGACCGCACATAGAGGGTCGAAGCCAGTCGCCGCCATCCTGCGGACGCCTCGAGCTTCGACAGACGTCTCGTGGTAATCATCAAGGGAAGCTGTCCCAGCGCGCACGCTGCAGCACGCCAAGTCAAGTGTTTCGGAGGCGGAGAAGATGGAAGATGTCTCGGCACTACTACTCGGCGCCGGTGCGCTCTTGGTTTCCCTCACATCTCTGCTCGGCATTGTCGAACTGGCCACCATACGCACCATTCGCCCACCGAAGCAGAGAACATTCTCTCACATTCGCCACGCTGCAACACAATATCAGACCATCTTCGCACCCGCCCTTGCCGCGCTTGTATCAGGCCTGTTCGTCAGCCTGTCGGCGTCCTTCTTCTACGCAAGCCTGACCTCCGAACAAGACTCGTGGCACCAGGCGGCGGGCCCCGTCGCGTTCATCGGAGGAATGGTTGCACTTGCGGCGACCTTGTGGTCGGCCCTCAAGAGCGTGGGGGAACCCGCGGAGTTGGCGCGCGACCCGTTCACCATCCGAGCTGCCGCAGATGAGAGCGCTGCGAATCCGCGGCACAGGGCGCTCGATCCGGACTTCCTGACGCAGCAGCTCGACGACTGGGCGAAGCACATCTCCACTCACTCCCTAAATCTCAGCGCGAAGGCTAGCTCACCCCGTCTTGACCAAAGCCTGAATCGAGCGGCACAGGAGCACGGGTTCTGGCTCCCAGTCCTCTATTCGCTCGACATCTACCGCGCGGCGCTCCTAGAGTTCCCAGTTCGATTCTCAGGCCCCCTCCTCAGCTTCGCTCTATTTGCCGGCGGGACTGTGTGTTTCGCTGTCGACTTTGCAGGACCCGAATCCACCACTTCGAGCAGACCGTGGGCTGCGACGGCCTTGTTCATGACAGTCGGTGCGGCACTCACCGTGTTCTACTGCACGACACGAGGCAACCGTGCTCGTCTCTGGCATCGCATTCACCTGGTCGCGCTCGACGATGCTCGACAAGCAATCGACAGAGCGAGAGCCGCCCATGAATCGGTCGCATCCGAGGACGCTCTCCTCCGGCGAGTCCTCGGAAGCGCCGACGGGTTCCTCCAACAGAAGCAGGGCGCACCCGAGACCGACACGCGCGTCATCTTCCGGTTGGGCAGGTTCCGTGTGTCGATCGACGCGGACTCGAGCCAGGGAACGTTCGCCTAGTTGCTGGATACTCTCGGCCCGGTTCGCTCCCGCAAGCTCTGCGGGCGTCCAAGAAGGAGCAACGACTGCGGCGGCTCTGCCGGCGAAGATCACGCTCCACGAACTCCGACACTGGGTAGCGACCATGCTCAATGGCATCAACCTTGAGGCTGTCAGCGACACGCTCGGCCACGCGGGCGTGCAGACCACCTGCGGCACTCACTCCGAGGCGTCTCGCCACACCGCCGCCGAACTTGTGCCAGTTGCGACTTGCCCGCGCGGACACGCAAGAGGCCGCTTCTCTCTAGCAGAAGCGGCCTCTGAACAGCGGTAATACTGGTGGGCGATACTGGGTTCGAACCAGTGACCTCTTCGGTGTGAACGAAGCGCGCTACCACTGCGCCAATCGCCCGCTGATCTCGTGCACGGATGCCGGACGCTCACCTTCAGCGTCGGTGTCCGTGGAAGATCGTAACCGGTCGAGGGCCATGGATGCGAACCGGCCCACCGTCATGTCCGTCCGGGACGGCCGCCCTGCACCGTCAGGGGTCGATCCCGTCCCGCACGCGTCGGGCGAACAGCTCCTGCGCGGCGACGGACAGGTGCCCGGGCACGAGGTCGACCCCGTCGAGGGACACGACCGGCGACACGTTGCGGATGCTCCCCGCGAGCGCGAGCGCGAGCGCACCGTGACCGGCGAGGACGTCGTCGAGGACGGTGAAGGGCAGCTCGTCGGGTGTGGCCTCACGGACCGGGAGTCCCTCCTGGGCGGCCCACTCGAGGAGGAGCTCGCGGGTGATGCCGGCGAGGCAGCCGGTCTCGAGGACGGGTGTGAGGAGCTCGCCGTCGCGCTCGACGAGGACGTTGGATGCGGTTCCTTCGCAGAGGGCGCCGACGGTGTTGGCGAGGAGGCCTTCGTCGGCGCCGCGGGCGGTGGCGTAGGCGAGGCCGACGACGTTCTCGGCGTACGAGGTGGTCTTGAGGCCGGCGACGGCGGAGCGTTCGTTGCGGATCCAGGGCAGGCGGACGACGCGCGAGGGTTTGGCGGGCGGGGTGGGCCCGGCGGCGACGAGGAGGGTGACGGGGCCGTCTCCGCGGGCGGAGCCGAGGGGGCCGGCTCCGGCGGTGACGGTGATGCGGAGGCGTCCGACCGTGGAGCCTGCACGGTCGAGGACGCTTCGTACGGCGTCGCGGACGATGGCTTCGTCGGGTGCTGTGATGCCGAGGCCGTGGGCGGAGCGGGCGAGTCGGGCGAGGTGGCGGGTCAGGGCGAAGGCTTCGCCGTCGTAGACGGCGCACGTCTCGAAGACTCCGTCGCCGACGGTGAAGCCGTGGTCGACGGCGCTGAGCGCCGGTTCCTCGGCGGTGACGAACCGCCCGTCCGTCCAGATGACCAGTTCCATGCGCTCAGTCTGCCGTAGACGCGAGCGCGATCAACCGGTGGGCCTTGAGCTCGGTCTCGCGCCACTCGGTGCCGGGGTCGCTCCCCCACGTGATGCCTGCCCCCGTCCCGAAGTGCAGGTGGGGTCCTCCCTGCGGGGTGTGTGGGCTGTCGGGGGTCCACCAGAAGGTGCGGATGCCGACGGCGAGCTCGGCGGTGCCGGAGTCGGCGTCGATCCATCCGAGGGCGCCGCAGTAGGGGCCGCGTGGGACGGGTTCGAGCTCGCCGATGATCCGCAGGGCGGAGGACTTGGGTGCGCCGGAGACGGAGGCGGGCGGGAACGTCGCCGCGAGGAGCGGGCCCCACGGGCCGGGAGTCTGGGTGACCTGCGGGCGGAGCGTGCCGACGACCGTGGAGACGAGGTGCGCGAGCCCGGGGTGCTTCTCCACGGCGAGGAGGTGCGTCACCTCGACGCTCCCCGGTTCGCACACGCGCTGCAGGTCGTTGCGGACGAGGTCGGTGATCATGATGTTCTCGGCACGGTCCTTGGCGAGCAGCCCGTCAGGTGTGGGCGCGGTGCCCTTGATCGGGGCGGAGGTCACCGTGGAGCGGCGCGACCCGTCAGGGTCTGCCGAGCGTTCGACGCGCAGGAAGAGCTCAGGAGACGCGCTGACCACCCAGACGGGGTCGAGACCGCTGGTCGCCGGGACATGGACCACCCCTTCGTAGGGAGCGGGGTTCCCGGTGGCGAGACGCTCCGCGAGGGCGGCTGCGTCCGGTTCGCTCGCCGTGGGCGGCAGCGGTGCGGAGAGGATGCGGCAGATGTTGGCCTGGTAGACGCTCCCCTGCCGCACGTGCTCGCGGACCGTCGCGACGGCGGCCCGGTAGGCGGCCTCGTCGAGAGAGGTGCGCCAGCTGCTGGGAGCAGGGCCGTGCCACGGTTCGGTCGGACGAGTCTCGGGCGCACGCCCGTGGGAGCCGGCGTGCCTGTCGACGTGCGCGAAGCGCCACGCTCGCACCGGCCCTTCGAAGTCCGCGACGACGAACCACACGCCACCGGCCTCGAGCGCATCGGGCTGACGCGTCAGGTCGACCATCTCGACCACGTCGCGCCCCGTCATGCGCCCGAAGCGCGCGTATCCGTCCACGCGCACACGCTACCGACCATCGGCCCACGGGCGGCATCTCAGGGAGTTTTCCGCGAGATCCTGCGGCCGACGCGCAGGTGACGGGCCTCAGTTGGACTCAGGGCGCGAAAGTCCATTAGAGTCTGGGACGCGCCGAAAACGCCGGGAAGAAATTCCCGAACAGCTCGGTGCATGCGGACGTGGCTCAGTGGTAGAGCATCACCTTGCCAAGGTGAGGGTCGCGGGTTCGAATCCCGTCGTCCGCTCGGAGACAGATCCTCGGGGGTCTCCCCCGGTGATCGATCTCAGCGGTGGAGTGGCCGAGAGGCGAGGCAGCGGCCTGCAAAGCCGTCCACACGGGTTCGAATCCCGTCTCCACCTCGTAGTACGAAGCTTGTGTTCCATCTCATGCAGCACGCATGGGCGATTGGCGCAGCGGTAGCGCGCTTCCCTGACACGGAAGAGGTCACTGGTTCGATCCCAGTATCGCCCACCAGCATCACAGCAGGTCAGAGGCCGTTTCGGAGAAATCCGGAACGGCCTTTTTCGTTGTCTGGAGGGGCCGTACCTCTACGCGTACCCCTACCGGGTCTCGCGGACTGGTGTGGACGGGTCTGGATCCGGGTGGTCGGCAGCGTGATGTGCGACACGTCGATGCTAGGTCGATGGGGGTTCGCGGAGGCTGTCCGAGAGAACCGTCATCGCGGCGCGGGAGACGCTGTCCGAGACGTGACCGTAGACGTCGGCGGTAATCCTGATGTCCGCGTGGCCCAGAAGAGTACTGACCGCCTTGACGTTCACTCCTGCCTCGAGCCACGCCGTGGCCGCAGAGTGTCGGAGGGTATGGACGTTGACGTGGTCCAGCCCCGCTTTCGTTGCCGCGGTGGTCATGGCGCGCAGGACGTTGCGCGGGTCCATCGGCTGTCCGGTCTCTGTCGTGAAGACGAAGCCGGCTTCGTGCCAGTCCTCGCCGGCCCGCGACCGTTCCTCAGCTTGGTCCCGGCGGTGGGCAGCGAGCATCGCGACCTCTGCCGGAGCGAGAGGGAGGACGCGTCGAGACTGGGCCGTCTTCGGGGGTGTGACCACGAGCTGGCCGTCGACTCGGGTCAGCGTGCCTCGGACCGCGAGCTCGGCGCGGTCGAGATCGACCGCGTCCCAGGTGAGGGCGAGTGCTTCGCCCTTGCGGACGCCGGTCGTCGCGATGAGGCGCAGCAGTGGGTAGTAGCGGGTCCCTGTCGCACATGACAAGAGGGCCGAAACGTCCGCCACCGACAGATGACGCGCCTCGGTCCGCTCGATCCTCGGCTGGCGCACCAGGTCAGCAGGATTCCGTGCGATGAGCCCGTCGCGAACCGACCCGGCGAGGGCGAGCCGTAGGACGATGAAGATCCGCTGCACGGTGGACTGCGCCAGGCCTCGCGCTCGCAAGCGAAGGATCAAGGCCTCGATGTCCGAAGGCCTGACGCGGTCGAGTGTCAGGTTCCCGAACGGGGGCGACTCCAGGTGTCCGCGTGACAGGCCCTCGTAGAGCGCCTTCGTCGTGGCCCGGCGGCTCGACGCCGCCACGGTCGTGTCCAGCCACCGCCGGCACCACTCCTGCACCGTCATCGACGAGTCCGTCACGGGAGCGCCCGCCGCGAGCCGCTCCCCCGCGTCCCGCATCTGCTGCCGCGCCTCGGCCGCTCTCCGCCCGTAGAACGACCGACGCCTGATCTCCCCTGTGCTCGGGTCCTCGTAGTGGAAGCGAGCCTCCCACGTTCCGTTCGGACGCTTGCGGACCGAACCCTCACCGTTCGACCGCTTCGCCATGACTCACCCGCTCTCCCTCTCACAGCACCCGCTACAGGAGCCCGCACTGCGGAGATCCACCCAGGCTTCCCCCTTCCCTTGCACGTGTGCCTCCCCACCGAAGCACCAGTGCATATCGCCGCCCCACGGGAACCCGTGGATCATCGAACGCCTCGCCGCCCACCGACCTCAGCGCCTCGACCTCAGGTCCCTGCCATGTGGTGTGCCCCGTGGTGCGGGACATCGCGCGACCTTTCGTCCTCGACCGCCGCGGCCGGCTCGGGTAGGACAGTGGAATGCCTCCATCCAAGTCACTGACATCCGAAGAGCTCGCGACCGTCCTAGGCGTCACTGCGAGCTCCCTGCGAAAGCAGGCACGAGCGGGTCGCATCCCCTCCCACAAGGACGGTTCGCGATACACCTTCGACGAAGGTGAGGTCCGGGCTGCACTCGAACGCGGGCGCCAACCGAAGTCCCCACCGCAGGAGACACCGTCACGTCGCGCGGCGTATGTGCTCGACCTGTGCGACGAGGTGGTCGGAGCGCGTGGGAGTCGCGAGCACACGTTCGACTGGCTCCTTGGCGATCCGAACGAGCACGGCAGACGGGCGCGGCTACGAGTCGACTCCTACTGGCGAGACCAGCGCCTCATCGTCGAGGTGCACGAGTCCCAGCACCAGGAGCCGACTCCATTCTTCGATCGCCGAGCAACACTCAGTGGGGTCGGGCGCGCCGACCAACGGCGTCTGTATGACGCTCGCCGCGCAGAGCAGATTCCGCTTCACGGGTTGCGCCTGGTTGTCGTTCGCTTCGCAGATCTGTCGATCGGCTCGAAGGGGCGCCGCCGACCAGACCCAATCACCGACCTCACCACTGTCCGAGGGCTCCTTGAGCGCTCCGAGGACTGAGCGACAAGCACCACCCAGCGGTGGGTAGTCAGCGAGCCGGTCACGGTGTGCGAGACGCGCTCAAGAGCAAGCGAAGATCCATGACACATCTGGCACTTGTACCGCCGACGCGCCTCCCGGCACGTAGATCCCGGACACGGACCGTGAGAGATGACGTGCCGAGTCGGGGCCCGACTGCCGCATGTGTCTCGCGGACGCCGGTGTAGAGGCGGAGGGGAGCCCGCCACGTTCTCATTTGCCGTCCCCGCAGGGCCTGACTCTTGTGCCACACCGAGGGTGGCTACCCTCGCCCGGATCTGCTATCTGGCATGGCGGCATGCTGTTGCACGGTCATTGCCGTATTCAGGACGGATACCCGCGCATAGAGTGGGCTGATGCTTCCCAGTCATGCGCGCGAGAGGCTCGCTCAGCCACTCCGTGAGACGTGCGAGGAAGCGCGTCCCCTGCACGCCAGCCACACGCTGCCCATCGAAGCCGCCCTATGGGGCTGGTACTCCAACGGGTTGGTAGAGCGGCTACGCGAACTCGCCGCCGGGCTTGAGCACTTTCCGAGTGACACGTCCTTCGGCAGCCTCAGCAAACACGTCGAGTCGGTGGTCGCCTCCCGCAGCAGCGCCTTGTCTGTCCTGTACGCGCTCGAACCCTTCGCGCCGTTCGACCATGAGATCGCCCAACGGATTCTGCAAGCCGTTGATATGGGGCTCGCGCAAACTGCAACCGCGCTTGAAGACGGAACCACACCGCCACGCCCGCGGGAGCTATGGCTAGCCTGCAACGAGTGGCCGCACGGCCTATCCGACGACAACGAGGTCAGCCTCAACCAATTGTTCGGTCTTGACGAGGAGCCGGTGGATGACATCGGCGACCTCAAACCCGGCTGGGTGCTGGCAGCCTACAAGTACGACGGCGCGGGGCTACTGAACCAACTGGCGCCCCACCTATCGTCCTTGGGGCTACCCATGACCCGCGATGTCTTAGCAATGACGTCGGTGATCGGCTGGATATCCGACGCACCCGACCCTGTCGTCGCCTACATATCCTTGGATTCGCTAACGAACAGGCTCGCAGCGGCATCGCCGGCACTGACTGACCAAGTATTGGGCTACTTCAGGCAGCGCGAGCGAGGCCGGCACCAGGCCCGCCGTCGGATTCTGCGCACTATCACGGGTGCTGCCGCGTCAGACGACCCCGAGACCCGCGCGCTGGCGACTACCGACATCTACAGGCGACTTGTGGAGGGGTCGGTGCGCCAGTTCGGCTGGGCGCTGCGGTGTCTGCAGATCGGGGCGTGGTCTGCGCCACCCGTGTTGGCCCGGGTCCGCGAAGCAATGCTCGCGAGCGGGGGCTTCGCGCGACGGATCGCCCGGGATGCCGTGCTCGTAGGTATGCGCAATGGCGAGGCGCACGAGGACTTGGAGTGGGACGGGATTCACGATCGCTACGTCGTCGACGGTGAAGTTATCGTCCGCGACAAAGTCGTCACGGCCTCGATGATCGCGCTCTCCTTCGACCGTGGCTGCGAAGCGGCGCTCGCCTACCACCGTGCCACTCGGCTGCCCAAGCGAGAAGCGGCGCTCACACCCACCCCGGACGACCAGTTCAGCATGCCAGCCTGGCAGCGGGCGGAGGCCTACTTCGGCAGCAACGGCCTTCGTGTACTCAGAAGTGAACTGAATGCTCGCGCGGCGAGAGTGTGGCTACGAGCACTGGAAAATACACAGGTCAACCCCTGTTTTCAGGCGCTCATGTCAGTCCAGCAGTTGTTACCCACGATCGAGACTTTCGAGGTATGCGTCGAAGGTCGGAACGAGCCGGTCATCGAGGTATCCGCAGGCGCCCTGGCCATCAACGTGCCTGTGTGGACGCAAGCTCTCGAAAACTTCGACGTCATGCCGATTGTGACGTTCCTTCCCGCAAACTTCGCCGCACGCTTCGAGGCCGAATCGCCATCCAAGGCCTCGCGTTCTGCGGCATGGATGGCTGCCGACGGAGTGCTTGACGCTCTCGATGGCGGGCCTGAGTCTCTTGATGAAAGCGGCGTCACGCTTCTAGTCGAGCGACTCCGCCTCGTCGAGACAGCAGTCGAGCACTGTCTTCTCCTTATGCCCGAGGCGAATCAGACAAGACTGCGCTCAGTGGTCGTGGCCGTACGGGAACTTCTGGATGGTATGACCGAGTTGCGCGACCGACCGCTGAGCCTCCTTGCGATCGAAGCACTACAGCCTGTCGGCCGCATCCGGCACTTCTGGTCGGCCTGGGGTCCGGTCAAGCGCCATCCCAATGTGCCGGAGCCACCGCCACCTGCTCATATCAACGAACACCTCCCAGAGCGCTGGAAAGGCTCCCCTTGGCTCCGACTGTAAGCGGATCGGGCTTGCGCCAGATTGCCTGACGCAGCGCCAAGGCGGTGTTGATCGCGGACGGTGCGCCGCTCAAGACGATGTACCCGCAGATGGCGCGGGAGAAGACGTCCATAGTCACTGTCAGCCATGGCCGGTCGGGATTCCCGCCAGCGCCGACGATGAGGACGCCGAGCTCGGTGTGGTCGGCCTGCCATGTCTGGTTGGGCGGTTCGGCCCGGCATCGGTACAAACTCGTGCCGATCCCGGTACAAGTCTGGCCTTCCAACGCCACGGCCACCAGACCGGTATCCAGGCCCTGCACGATCTCCCGCACCGTGGAGTAGCTCGGCGCCGGCTGCCCGCGCTGCTGCGCATCGGTCACGGCCAGCCGGTGCAAGGTCGCGATGCTCGGCCGAGGCTTGGTCAGCGTGAACCACTCGACGAACGCCACTGTTGCTGTATTCGTTCGCCGGATACCCGCGTCTCCTCCGGGCTGGGGCTAGAGGGCGGTGATTCCGCCGGCGCTGTATTGGTGGTGCCAGCGTTGCGGGGTCCGGGCGCTGATTCCGGTGCTGCGGGCGAGGGCCGCAAGCGGGATCTGGTCTTCGTCATGGAGCCGAAGAAACTCGCCACCGCTCGAGCCCGTCCATCTCCGCGCCTACATCTGTGCGCTCGCGCGGGCCGTGCCGGCCTGCTGGTGCCGGTACAGGGTGGCGCGGCTCCATCCGACAAGCCTGGCCGCGTCTTGCGCGGTCCTCCCGCGTGCACGGGCATCGGTGTCGACCTGGAGCTTGTCGGCGATGGCGGCCGGGTCCGACAGGGGCCGGCCGAAGCGAGTCCCGTTCTGTCGTGCGGCGGCGATGCCGGCGTTCACCCGCTCGACGATCAGTTCCCGCTCGTACTCGGCGAGGGTGGCTAGCATGTTCAACATCAGCCAGTTCCTCGTGAGCGACGTCGAGCACCGCGCTGAAGCTTGTTGTTTTTGGAGGCACCGTCTCTGCCGCGAATGATGAGTCGAGTCGATGTCGGTGCCCCATGGGAGAGTCAGCGCAATCGTTGACCGGCGAGGACTCGAGACCTCAGGGAGCATCCGTGGCCATCTTCTACTTCGATAACAGCGGGCGTGTGATCGCGTTCCGGCGCCAACCAGACGACAAGTTCCTGTTCGACGAGCGCGGCCACTGGATCGGCTGGTTTCCCTGGGGCGATGACGACGCGGTCAACCGCGAGGGTGCCTACCTTGGAACGACGGTCGGAAATCGCTTTCTCGCCCGGGTGTCCCCTCGATACCGGGGCTACCCGGGCTATCCAGGCTACCCGGGCTATGCCGGCTACCCGGGTTATCCCGGCTACGCCGGGTATGCCGGCTACCACCCTGGGTTCAAGGATGTCGACTCCAGCCGCCTGAAGGGATGACCGGTCCCGACACGAGGTCAGACCCGCCGCCATACGTGGGACGGGCACTGTGGCTCTACATGGAGGATCTTGGGGCGTAGTTGAAGACGTACCCGTCGGCCGGGCCGACGCCGTGGCTGCCGACGGGCCAGTACTCGACACCTTCGTGAATGTAAGGCTGTCCAGCGTGGACCCAGACGCTGGCCAGGAGCTCGGTACTTCCAGGTGCTGGGCGCAGGTGCGCGCGAGATGTTCGCCAGAAGTCAATCCTGAGCCCTGGAATTGCCTGTCTGACACGGGCGGAGACCGCGCGGTGCCATGACGCCGGGCGTGTCTCTCCGGGAACGTGGGCGTGGTACTCCTCGTCGTTTGGGTAAGTGAGGATCAGGCGGTCGGGCTCGCCGTCGACGCCTTCGGCGACGGAGGCCGCGGCGATGGTGGCTATGACGACTTTGGCTGTCCAACTCTCGAGCTCTTCTAGCGCTTCGCCTACGCCGTCGGGGATAGGGCTCATACCTGCTTCCCAGCGCCGCAACGTACGGCTCTGTACACCGAGGTGCTCGGCAAGCCAGCCGCCAGACAGGCCGAGGTACTCACGCCGGACACGTAGCTCGGCCCCGGTCACGAGACTCTCGGTCCTTGGTCGCTCTTGCGTGATAGGCCACGAGTCAGGCATGGCGCGCTCCTCTTCGGGTCGAGGCCTGGGTGTTGACGTGCGACGCAGATTGCACAAACACGCCGCCGTACATTGCACGGTCTCGGGCGTGTCGCGCCAAGCATGCAAAGTAGTGATCGTCGCTGCAATTCGGGCCTACGCTGGCGAGGTCCAGGCACCGAGCATCTGTGAGGCATCCGTACACAGGAATCACATGCTGGCTTGAGGTCGCCGAAACATCCTACGGACGATGGCTTGAGTGGTCGGAGCTGGCTTCAGTGCCCTGGGTTGAGTTCAGAGCTCTGCGTCGACGACGGCCCGGAGCTCTCCGGCCGTCGGGAGTGCCGCTCGGGCGTCTTCGGGAAGTCCTTGATAGTCAGCCACGGCGACCGGCGCCGCGGTCGAGGCCAACGCGTACTGGACTGCAGGTCCGCCCTTGTCGGTGCACAGCAGGATCCCGACGGTGGGGGCATGGGTACCTGGGCGTCGCAGTTCGCCGTCGACGGCCGCGACGTAGGTACCCAGCTGTCCCACGTAGGAGGGCGAGAACGACCCGACCTTGAGCTCCACCACCACGTAGCGCAACTGCTCGACGTGGAAGAGCAGCAGGTCGATGATGAACTCCTCGCCGTCTCCCAGTGGGAGGTGGAACTGCCGACCAACCAGGGCCATGCCGCGGCCGAACTCCATGAGCGTGTCCTGCAACCGGTCCATCAAGGCTTGTTCGACGTCACGCTCGAGCCGGGTGGTCACCATCGCCAGATGCTCGAAGACGTACGGGTCCTTGACCAACTGGCGGGCCAGGTCAGAGTCTGCGGGATCGAGCGCGGCGTCAAAGTTCGAGGGTGCGGCGCCGATCGCAGCGCGAAGGTTCGCCTTGATCTTGTGCTCCAGGACGGAGCGCGACCAACCCTCCTCGACCGCCCGGGCGGTGTACCAGTCGCGTTCGTCGCGTGCCTTGAGCCGGTCCAGGATCACCATCAGGTGGCCCCAAGGCAATTGTGCAGCAGCCTGCTGCACAAACTCCGACTCGGTCGGCCACGCCTGAGCCACGCGGCGCATGTAGAGCAGATTCCGGCGGGACCAGCCCCGCTGCTCGGGAAACTCCCGCTTGAGGTCGGCGGCGAGCATCTCGACGACCTGCGAGCCCCATCCGGCGCTCTCCTGCCGATCGAGGATGTCGCGGCCGATCGACCAGTACAGCCGGAGCACCTCGGTGTTGACCGCACGGGCAGCTCTGAACTGTGTCTGGCGCACCCGGTCCTTGAGCCTCACGAGTAGGTCCGCATACCCGGCCAGCTCCAGCGCGCCCTCGTCCTGCGTCTTCATGCCGTCATTGTGCCGGGTCAACCGCTGCGGATAGGACGGACCCGATGCCCTCAGTTGATGAAGGTTCGATTGAGGTTTCCTCCTGGCCCCACAAGTCCCACGCGCGCGGCCGCGAGGGCGGCGACGCTTCTGGCAGCAGACCCAGAGGAGTCCCCGTGCACACCGCTCTCGTCCGACTGTGGTCCGTCGTCGCACTCACGGTGCCGCTGGCCACCTATCCCACCCTCGCCCTCGCGGTGCCCGAGCACCAGCAGGTGACTGTCGACTACGCATCCCAGACCGCAGGCCCCGTGACCGATGTCGATCCTCTGCCGGAGGGCCCCGCAACGCCGCCCGCGGACGACATGGAGGGGATGCAAGGCATGGATCACTCGACCCCTGTCGAGGAGGAGCACGGTGAGCACGAGGAGACCAGCGACGACCACCCCGACGAAGTGGCCCCCACACCGGACCGGCCCCGGGTCCCGGTGCTCTCAGCGTTCGGCGGGCTGAACGCTGTCGTGCTGGTCAGCGCCGCGGTGCTGCGCCGGCGCCGCCGCGACAGCGACCTCCCCCTCACCGCCCGCACGGCTGATCGGCCACGAAGGATCCCGCGATGACCACGCCCATGCTCACACCGCCCTCCGCCCAGGACGTCGATCCTGACGTGACCCCGGGACCAGACCTCACGCCACCACCAGTGGGCCGCAACCTCATGGCGATCCCGTGGATCGCCCGGTCGCTGCGCAGCCGCTGGTACCCGAAGATCTTCCAGATCCCCGTCGCCGCAGTCTTCGGGCTCGTCGCCTACCAGCTCCTCGCCGGGCCCGACGTCGCGCACGAGAACGCGGGCACGGCCCTCATGTGGGTGCTGTGGTGGCCCGTCATCCCGATCGTCTTCGTCCTGCTCGGCCGGTTCTGGTGCGCGGTCTGCCCGTTCGGGGCCCTGACGGACGTCGTGCAGAAGTGGGTCGGCGTCAACAAGCCGGTGCCGAAGTTCCTCAAGAACTACGGCATCTGGATCATCGACGCCTCGTTCCTCGCGATCACATGGGCCGACCACGTGTGGGGCGTCGTCGAGTCCCCTGGGGCTCCGGGGTCCTGCTGCTCCTGCTCACCACCGCGGTCATCGCCTCCGGCGCGTTCTTCCAGCGGCGCACGTTCTGCCGCTACCTGTGCTTCCTCGGCGGGCTCTCCGGCAACTACGCCCGCGTCGGCATGGTCGAGCTCCGTGCCGACACCGGGATCTGCAAGACCTGCACCGCCAAGGCCGTCTGCTACAACGGCAACGACAAGGTCGCTGGCTGCCCGCTCTTCACCTTCCCGCGCACGATGGACGACTCCGCCAACTGCAACCTGTGCGCCAACTGCATCAAGTCCTGTCCCAACGACGCCATCCAGATCCGCGTGCGCAAGCCCACGAGCGAGCTGTGGTTCATCACCAAGCCCAAGATCGAGCAGTCCTTCCTCGCGATGGCGATCATGGGCATCGTCCTCATCCAGAACATCACGATGCTCGAGGTCTGGGCGGACGTGCTCACGTGGATCGAGAGGACCACGGGGATCACGAGCTACCCGCTGATCTTCACCGTCGCGTTCACCGTCGCCGTGACCGTCCCGGTCGCTCTCCTCGCCATCGCCTCACGCGTCGCGGCCGCCGGGAACCTCGAGAGCACCGCGAAGAACTTCGCACGCTTCGGGTACGCGCTCATCCCCCTCGACGTCGCCGCCCACCTCGCGCACAACCTCTTCCACCTCCTCGCCGAGGGCGGCTCCGTCTACACCACCGTCGCCGCGCTCTTCGGT
The DNA here is from genome assembly GCF_040012415.1 of Sanguibacter sp. 25GB23B1. Classification (NCBI taxonomy): domain Bacteria; kingdom Bacillati; phylum Actinomycetota; class Actinomycetes; order Micrococcales; family Sanguibacteraceae; genus Sanguibacter; species Sanguibacter sp. 25GB23B1. The sequence goes on along the minus strand of NZ_JBDYKL010000034.1, from coordinate 31,999 downwards.
GCACGCACCACCGGCGTCGACCCCGCCCTCCTGAGCACGGGCACCATCCAGGTGCTCCAGTTCGCACTGCTCGCCCTGGGCGTCGCGGGCTCGCTCTACACCGCCCGACGCATCGCCCACCGCCGCTACCGCACCGACGCACGTCGCCGAGCGACCCTCGTGCCCTACGCAGCGATCATCATCCTGCTCGGCGCGGTCAACGTGTGGCTGTTCCTCCTGCCCATGGCGCACCGCATGTGAGACCGGACGCTAGCGGCGAGATCCTCTGCACCAGGCCTCACGCTCATAGAGAGCGCGGCATGGTCGATGGGACAAGTCGACTACGGAGGAGGTGAGCACAATGGACGGGATCGTCTCGATCACTCAGCGGATCAACGAGATTCAGGCAACGATCGGCTCTTTCTCCTCACCTCGCCCTGACCTCCCGGGCTCGGTCCGCTCGGCGTCGTTCGATCGAGCCCTCGGACTGGCCGTCGACGACCTGTCGAAGGTCGACGCCGCGGGCGCTAAAACCGTCTCGTGGTCAGCTGCTGGCGTTCCCGCCGACCTTGCCCGTTACGGCAACGGCGAAGTCCCCCGCGCGGAGCTCATGAATGTCGCAGGGACGGGGCATCGCCTGTGGGCGCCGGCCGGAGAAGCGTTCGAACAGCTGCTTGCGGATGCGGCCAAGGATGGCGTCTCGATCGGGATCACCGATTCCTATCGCTCCTACGATGCGCAGGTCGACGTCGCAGAACGCAAGGGCCTGTACTCCCAGGGAGGCCTCGCGGCCACCCCGGGAACAAGTCCTCACGGCTGGGGCATCGCCCTTGATCTCGACCTGAACTCCCAGGCCCAGGCCTGGATGCGATCCAACGCCGGACGCTACGGCTTCGTGGAGGACACCCCCCGCGAGCCGTGGCACTGGGTCTACCGCAAGTAGCTGGCCACACTCACTCCTGGAACCAGGAGCGCCCGCCGTCTCCGGTGCGGTAGACCGTGCTGTCGAATGCGGCGAGGTATGACTCCTCCCCGATCGCCGTGAAGGCCTCTGGTGTTCCTTGAGGCACACCGGTGACAGCCCACGCCGCTCCGTCGAACATCCACAGCCTGCCTGTCGCGTCCAAACCTGCCAGGGACGCTGTGACCTGGTCCGCGTGACCAGGAACATGAGCGACCAGGACAAGGCGCTCTATCGGCTGGGACTCATGCGGAGCGAAGTTCGTTCCACCGTCCGTACTCACGAGAAGACCGGTCTCCGTCGTCGCGACGAGTCGGTCCGGGTCGTTCGGATCGACATCGACATCTCGGGCGTTGATGCTCGGTCCGCTGGTCCAGGTCACACCGGCGTCGTTGCTGATCTTGAGCCGCCCGTCGGAGGAATCCAAGCCGTAGAGCCGGTCTCCTGCTCCCGTGAGGTCGTGGAAGTCGCTGTGCCCGCGCAGGGAGACGTCCTCCCATCCGGCTCCAGCGTCTGTGCTGCGCAGCAGACCCAGGTTTGCCGGTGCGACCTCCCCGGGAGCTGGGTGGCCGCTGGCGTAGAACGTGTCGGGCCCGGTGACCACGAAGCCCATCATGTCGTTTCGGCTCTCGCCGACGGGCTGCGGGACTGAATCGTCGAGCCGGAACAGTCCCTGATGTGTTGCGACGTACACCGTGTCGTCGCCAGGGTTGAGTCCGATGCCGTGGATGTGTTCGAACGTGGGCGGTGACGCGTCGGACGCATCACCGGTCGGGTCATCGGTGGCTGGCGATGTGGCACAACCGGCGAGGGCGAGAACAACGGTGAGCGCCAGTGCAGAGGCTGGTCGTGCGATGGGGTGAGGGCGCATGGAAGGTCCTTGAGAAGGGGGAGGCACGGCAGGGTGCGGCGGGACAGCGTGATTCGCCGTCCCGCCACAAGAAGGTGAGCTGAGTCAGAGGCTGTCGAGCATGCCCTGCATCGTTGCGATCTCGGTCGTCTGCGCGTCGATGATCGTCTGGGCGAGCGCCAGAGCGTCAGCGTTCTCGCCCGAGTCCAGCTCCTCCTGCGCCATCCCCACTGCGCCTTCGTGGTGGCCGATCATCAGCTCCAGGAACCGTTGGTCGAACTCGGTTCCAGTCAGGGCACTGAGCTCGGTCATGACCGCTTCCTGGTCCATGCCTTCCATCTGCATGTCGCCGTGGTCCATGCCTTCCATGCCGTCATCAGGCGAGGTCTCCTCGCCCCAGCCCTCGAGCCAGGACGTCATGGTGTCGATCTCAGGGCCTTGGGCAGCGGAAATTTCCGTTGCGAGGTCCTTGACCTCCTGGGTCTCGGCGTTCGTCGCCGCAAGGTCAGCCATCTCGACTGCGCCCTCGTGGTGGACGATCATCATCTGTGCGAACTCGGTGTCGGCGTCGTTGTGTGCGACCTCGGCGGCCTCCTGTGTAGTTTCCTGCGCCGTGGGTGTCGATTCCGACTCCGGCGCAGCATCGCCGCACGCGGCGAGAGCTGTGGCCAGGGCCAGCGAAGCAGCAAGGGCAGCAATACGTGTCTTGGTGTTCATGGTGGGCTCCATCGTCTGTCCGTCCCTGGACGAGGGACGGGATCTGGGTGTGGTTGCTCAGGTTCGCCGCGGGGACGGCAAACCAGAGGGTTCCTACACGCGCAGAACGCACAGAGAGTGCGCCACGATGGGTCGGCTGCCTCGAGGGCGATGAGCCGATACCGCCACCAGCACCGCCGGGGCGTCGTCGTGCATACGTCGCAGTCGGCTCCTGGCGAGGATCCACCGAGAGACGGCCGGTACCAAGATTGCCGCCGCGACCAGAGCGCAGCACACGACGAGAGCGTCGTGGAGCGAGCTGTCAGCGGTCGGGTGATCGAGGGGAAGGAGCGTGACCTCCGACGCCGAGGGCGTCGTCCACGTCGCGTCCGCCAGGCTCGACGCGACCGACATCGGTGCCTCGAGCTCCATGTGCCCGCCGTGCCCGTCCTCGGACGCGCTGTTCAGCACGACCCCGAGGAGCACCACCAGGAGCAGGACGACGACAGCGCCGACGCGCTGGATGCTGCTCACCCGAGCGCGCATCTGTCCCCCAATCACCGGAAAAACCCAACTGTGGTCAGGCTAACAAGAGTTCCTGAGACCTCGATGAGCCCATCGTCGCTGGTCCCTTCGTCGGAGCGAGCGCTTCACCCCCACAAGCCGTGATCATCCCGTGACATACCCCGGGTACGTCCTGTACTTTCGAGGGGCTCCACAGCGGCGAGATGCCAGTGAAGCGCTCAGGCGGCACGTCGAGCCCTGCCACCGCCTGAGGTTGCCGATGAACTCGTTGGCAGGGACGGGGGACCCAGAAGTGGGCGCTGGCTACAGCGTCCTTGGGGTGAAGTCGTATGGCCCGAGAGGTCATCGGCCGGGTGTTCTCCTACCCGAACCCGACAGCTAACCTCGCAGGCGTCATGGAGAGAACATGAACACGACGGTGAATTCTGCCCGCCACCGCGCGGCCAGGCGCCCTATCACGCCCCTGACGACACTGCTCCTCAGCACCTGCGAGAACGCAACGACCATGCGTCGTCGAACAGTGGTCGCAGCGGCCTCCTCGGGACTCTTCGTCTCGATGTTCGTCGGAGCGCCGGCCTCGGCGGCACCCGCCGCCGCCTCGTCTCCGAGCACCGTTGATGTCGACGCACTGACAGCCCAGGCCCGCGAGCAGCTGGATGTTGCGCCCGCAGTCACCGCGGCGAGCGACGCGTCGTGGACCGTCGAGCACACCGCGATCTCCGTCACACCCGCACCCGAGCCCGAGCCCGAACCAGAGCCGGAGCCGGAGCCGGTCCGGTCTGCACCCGCTGCTTCACGGTCGGCTGAGCGTGCGTCGACCGCGACTGTGACGAGCGAAGCTGCCGCACCGACCGAAGCCCCTGCTGGGGCTTCGATTCCCGCCACGGCCTCCGGAAGCGCCATCATCGAAGCGGCCAGCCGCTACGTCGGCGTGCCCTACGTCTGGGGAGGAACTACCCCGAGCGGGTTCGACTGCTCTGGATTCACCTCCTACGTCTACGCCCAGGTCGGGATCACCATCCCCCGCACCTCCGGCGAGCAGCAAGCAGCCGGCACCGTCGTCTCGCGAGACCAGGCACAGCCCGGAGACCTCATCTTCTCCCCCGGCCACATCGGGATCTACGCCGGCGGCAACACGATGATCGACGCGCCCAAGCCCGGCAAGACCATCCAGTTCCGCGAGATCTGGCAGTCAAACCCAACCTTCGTCCGCATGACCTGATAGACGGACGGGCCCTGCGCGTCGTGTCACCTACGGGCTGTGACCTGCGCTGGCCGAGAGGGATTGACGGACAAGCTCATCACGCTCTCCTCGCGCTCTGGCCATAGTTCGTCGCAGGAGCGGCAAGAAGCGAACCTAGGTGCTTGACGGGTGCACCGTTCACACCGTGCGCTCCGCTCACTCGTCGACATCGTCCCGGGTGACGGCTTCCACCACCGGTCGTTCTGTCGCCACCGCGCCTACCTCGGCGGCGGCCGCCGAGCTCCTCGGCGCCCGCCACACCACCGACTGTCCACCTCTCAGTGTCTCTGCACGGCCGTTCACGCGGACGCGGACCCGATGGTTGATCGCGCACGGGTCGGCGGTAACAGTGATGGCGTCATGGTCGAGCGAGATTCGCAGACGCTGCCCGCGGTGCACCAGGGTGAAGCGGGCACGGCGCAGCGCAGTGGGTAGGCGGGGGTTGAGGACGACGCTCTCGCCCTCGGTGCGCACGCCTCCGAAGACCCGGGTGACGATGTCGATGGTGGCGGCCATGGCCCCGAGGTGGATGCCCTCACCTGTGGTCCCGCCCTGGGTGTCGTCCAGGTCGGCGGCAAGGGCATCACGGAAGGTCTGCCACGCGCGGGCCGGGTCCGTCCGGGCGAGCACGGAGGCGTGCACGACCCGGCTGAGGGTCGAGCCGTGGGCGGTGCGGGCTAGGTAGTACTCGACCGTGCGCGCGAGCACCTCGGGCCCGGTGCAGTAGCCGAGCCGCTCGAGGGTGGCCGACAGCTCGTCGGGGCCCAGGAGGTAGAGAAGCATGAGGACGTCAGCCTGCTTGGCGAGACGGTAGCGGTTGGTGGCGTCGCCCTCGGCTTCGAGGATGAGGTCCAGCCGGCCGATGTCGTCGTAGGTGCGCCGATAGTGGGTCCAGTCCAGCTCGGCCAGCGCCTCGTATCCAGCGAACTGGCTGATCACGCCATCGTGGAAGGGGACGCTCAGGCGGAGGGTGAGAGCCTCCCAGCGGCCAGGCTCGTCACGGCCGATCGCGAGCCGGGCGCGTAGCTCGTCGCAGTCATACCCGGACGTCACCGCGAGCACGTCGACGGCGCGCGCGCACACCCAGGCCGCCAGGACATTGGTGTAGGCGTTGTCGCGCAGACCTTCACCGGGGGCGACGGGGTAGCCGTCGTGGTACTCGTCCGGTCCCATCACCCCGTCGATGTGGAACCGGTCCTCTGCCGTGTCGTAGGTGGCCAAGGACGTGAAGAACCGGGCGACCTCGATGATGAGGTCCGCGCCACGGCGGGCGAGCCAGGCCACGTCCCCGGTGGTCTGGAAGTGCTGCCAGGCGTTGTGCGCTACCGCCAGGCCGACGTGATGCTGGCGGCGGGAGTTGTCCGGCATCCACCGCCCGGACCTGAGGTTGAACAGCACCCTGGGGGTCTCCTCACGTCCATCGCTGCCGCTCTGCCAAGGGAACCTCGCCCCCGCATGCCCGTCGGCACTGGCGGCGGCACGGGCGGCGTCCAGGCGCCGGTACCGGTAGTCGAGCAGGGCCCGGGTGACCCCGGGACTGCGGGCAGTGAGCACGGGCAGCACGAACAGCTCGTCCCAAAACACGTGCCCGCGGTAGCCCTCCCCGTGCAGCCCGCGCGCCGGCACCCCGGCATCGACCTCGGCGGTATGCACGGAGAGGGACTGGAGCAGGTGGAAGACGTGCAGATTCAACACCAGCTGGGTCTGGCGGTCCGCGTCCAGGTCAACGCCGAAGCGGTCCCACAGCTGTGCCCAGGCTGCCTCGTGCGCGGGCAGCAGAGCGGCGAGGCCGCCCGGCGACCGGCTCAGCTCGCCTAGAGCCCCCATCCCGGACGACGCGATCGCCGCGTCCTTGGAGGTAACGACGGTGACCGTCTTGTCGATCGTGACGGGCCGGCCGTCGCGAAGGGACAGGTCGAAGCGCAAGCCTTGGCGGTCCCTCTCGCCCACCAGCGCCGCGGAAGTGTCGGCACCGCTGACGGTGGTGCGGGCGGCGACGGCGATGCGTACGTGGCTCTGCGTGGTCTCCACCTCGGTCAGTACGGTGTGCTCGTCCACGCGCTCCTGGGTGAGAGTGCGCAGGTGGTGGTCGGCGAGCCCGCGGTACTCCGCGACGTTGGTGTTGGATACGCTGGCGTCGACGCCGGAGAAAACGCTCACCGGGCCGTCCCAGCCCTCGGCCACTAGCGTGGTCTCCAGGGCGGCGAGGTGCGGGCGGGCCATCGAGACCAGGCGGCGCTGGCACACGCGCAGGCGCCGCCCCGCGGCGTCAGCGAGCACGGCCGTACGGGTGAGCACCCCGCGGCGCAGGTCTAGCTCACGGCGTTCATCGGCGACGGTCAGACCGGCGGACCACCAACCTGCCGCACCGATGCGCACGTCCAGGACCAACCAATTGGGGGCGTTGATCAGGTGTTCGTCCTCGACCTCGCGCTCGTGCATGACGGATGTGAGCCGGTTGTACACCCCGGCCAGGTACGTCCCCGGGTAGTGCACCCCGTCCGCCTGCCGCTCCGGGGCCGCGCCGCGGGTGCCGAGGTAGCCGTTGCCCAGCGTGGTCAGCGCCTCCCGGTGTGCCTCATGGACCGGGTCGAACCCCTCGTAGACCAGGACCCACGGGTCCGTCCGCAGGGAGCCCAGGTCCAGATGGGCGACGTCAGTCACGACGACGTCTGCACCAGCCGCCTCGAGCGCCTCGCGCTGCCCGCCGCGATCGACGCCGACGACCAGGCCGAACCCGCCACGCCGGGCCGCCTCGATGCCGGTCACGGCATCCTCGAGCACCACGGCCCGGGCTGGATCCACACCGAGCTCGCGGGCCGCTCGGAGGAACATCGCCGGGGCCGGCTTTCCCGCAAGGCCTAGGTCGGCGGCGCGCTCACCGTCGACGAGCACGTCGAACATGTCGGCCAGCCCCGCCGCAGCGAGGATCGCAGCGGCGTTGCGGCTGGCGGTGACCAGCGCCAGCGGCACCCGGCCAGCCCGCAGCCGGCCGAGCAGCTCGACCGTGCCGGGGAACGCACGCACCCCCTGAGCGGCAAGCATCTCCAGGTAGATCGTGTTCTTGCGGGCGGCCAGACCGTGAACCGTCCACGCCAGGGCCGGGTCCCCGGGCACCCCGGCCGGGATGTCGATGCCCCGAGAGGTCAGGAACGCGCGCACGCCGTCCTCCCGGGCGCGCCCGTCCACGTGCCGGCGGTAGTCCGCGTCTGCGTCGAAGGGGGCGTGGGGCCCGGTGACGGTGAGCCGGTCGTCGGCCAGTGCCTCGTCGAAGAGCTGCTGCCAGGCTTCGGCGTGCATACCGGCGGTGTCGGTGACCACCCCGTCCAGGTCGAAGATCACCGCCTCCTGTGGTGGCCGCGCGCCCGTGGGTTCGGGACCGTCGGTGTACCGGTGCGGTGCGTTGGGTGTCACGGAGTCCTCTTCTCGACGGGGCGGGCAGGCGGGGCGGCGGGTACGCCCAGCGGTGGTGGTGTGGCGCCGTGGGCGGCTGGCGCCGCCTGGCGGCGGGCTGGTCGTAGTGCCGTCCACATGGCCACCAGGACTGCCCCCAGCCCCGCTGCTGTCCATCGTCCCGGTTGTTCTCCGAGTACCGCGGTAGACAGGACGATGCCGAACACCGGGGTCAGGAACGTCCATCCGGCCAGGGCGTCCATACGGGATTGGCGGGCCTCGGTGAACCAGGCCACGGTGGTCGCCGCTGTACCCACCAGCGCCAGGAACACCAGCATCAGGACGAAGCGGGGAGTCCAGGTGATCACTGGGGCTCCCTCGAGCGCCGCGGCTAGTCCAGCCAGGGCGACACCCCCGATCACCAGGTGCCACCCTGTGATCACGACCACGTCGAGTCCTGCCAGGCGCCGCGACAACAAGGTCCCGGCGGTGACCGCCGCAGCGGCCAACAACGACAGCGCCGCGCCACCACCACCACCACCGCCCCCGGGCACGGCGACAAGCAGCAGGCCGGTGAAGCCGATCACCAGGGCCACCGCGGTCCGGGCCGAGGGTTTCTCGCCATAGAGCCACCAAGCGGGCAGCACGATGAGCAGTGGCTGGGCGTTGGCCAGCACTGCGGCCGTGCCCGTCGCCAGGCCAGCCACCCCGGCGAACATCGCGGCGAACGCCACCGTGACGTTGACCAGGCCCAGCACGATGATCCACCCCCAGGCCCGGGCGACCGCGGGGGTGGGGCGACGCTGGACCGCGCCCAGCGCCACCAGCGCCACCCCGGCCACCAACGCCCGCAGCGCGGCGAACCACAGGATCGGTGAGTCGCGTAGCCCCCACTCGATCGCTATAAAGCACGCCCCCCATGCCGCGGTCACCCACAGCATCCGACCCGGCCGCGGAGCGCGCATCGCCCCGGCCGGGAGGTCGAAACGCGGACCGGTCAGGGGGTCCCCGCCGGGACTGGCACGGTCGGCCCTGACGCGCTCTCGCCGCGCTGCGGTGCGGCGGGCGCCTGCTGGGCAGGCAGCCGGAGCCGCTTGAGCAACAGGGCGTTGACGGTGACGATCACGGTGGAGCCCGACATCGACAGCGCCGCGATCTCCGGACGGAGCATCAGCCCGAAGGCGGGGTAGAAGACCCCGGCAGCGATCGGAAGTGCGAGGACGTTGTACCCGATGGCCCACGCCAAGTTCTGGCGCTCCTTGCGCACGGTGGCCTTGCCGATGCGCAGCGCGACCGGCACGTCCAGCGGGTCCGAACGCATCAGGACAACGTCCGCGGTCTCGATCGCTACGTCCGTCCCCGCGCCGATCGCGATACCGAGGTCGGCCTTGGCCAGCGCCGGGGCGTCGTTGACGCCATCACCGACCATCGCCACCGTCTTCCCGGCCCTGTGCAACTCGGCGATCTTCTCCGCCTTGTCCCCGGGCAGAACCTCGGCGATCACCGTGTCGATCCCCAGTTGCTCGGCGATGCGCCGGGCGGTCGCCTCGTTGTCCCCAGTAAGCATGACCACCTCGATCCCGGACTTGTGCAGGGCGGAGACCGCCGCCGCCGCGGTCTCTCGGGCCGCGTCGGCCAAGGCGATGACCCCCACGCCCCGTCCGTCCACGGCGACCAGCACCGCGGTGCGCCCCGACGCGGCCAGCCGGTCGCGCCGGGCGCCGAGGTCGCCGAGGTCGACGTTCTCCTTGACCATCAAGCGGTGGTTGCCCACCAGGACCCTCCGCCCGTCGACCGTGGCGGTGGCGCCGTGACCAGGGACATTGAGAAACTCACTGACCGGAAGCGTGCGTACGCCGAGCCCGGCGGCATGACTATCGATGGCCCGGGCAAGCGGATGCTCAGACTCGCGCTCGACGGCGGCCACCAGCGCGAGCATCTCCTCCTCGCTCATGCCCGCGGCGATGATGTCGGTGACCTCCGGCTCGCCTTTGGTGAGCGTCCCGGTCTTGTCCATCACCACCGTGTCGATCTTCGCCGCGCCCTCCAGCGCAGTGGCGTTCTTGAACAGCACCCCCCGCTTCGCGCCCAGGCCGGTGCCGACCATGATCGCTACTGGGGTCGCCAGGCCCAAGGCGTCGGGGCAGGTGATAACCACGACGGTGATCGCGAATAGCATCGCCTGAGCCACCCCCACCCCAGCGAGCATCCACACGACGAACGTGGTCGCGCCGCCGATCAGGGCCACGAAGACCAGCCAGAACGCGGCTCGGTCGGCCAACCGCTGCCCGGGGGCCTTGGAGTTCTGCGCCTCCTGGACCATCTTGACAATCTGCGCCAGCGCGGTGTCCGCCCCGACCTTGCTCGCCCGCACGCGCAACGTCCCCGTGGTGTTGATCGACGCGCCGATCACCTCCGCACCCTGGGCCTTGCCCACCGGCATCGACTCCCCGGTGACCATCGACTCATCGACCTCGGACTCCCCCTCCTCCACGACCGCGTCCACCGGAATCTTCGACCCGGGTCGCACCAGGAGCAGGTCACCCACCGCGACCTCGGACGTAGGAACCTCGACCGGCTGCCCGTCACGGATCACGACCGCCTGCGACGGGGCCAGCTCGAGCAGGCTCCGCACCGCGTCGTTCGCGCCGCCCCGGGCGCGCATCTCCAGCCAGTGCCCCAGCAGCACGAAGGTGGTCAGCACGGTGGCTGCCTCGTAGAAAACCTCACCGCCACCGCTCAACGTCACCGCCAAGCTGTACAACCAGCCCGCACCAACCGCGACGGCGACCAAAACCATCATGTCCAGCGTCCGGGCCCTCAGGGCGCGGTACGCACCGTCGAAGAAAATCCACGCCGAGTACAAGACCACCGGGATCGACAAGATCAGGGAAAAGACGTCGTCCCGTAGCCCGAATGGCGCCGGGACCGTGAATCCCAGGACCTCCCGACCGATCGCCGACCACAGCAGGATCGCCACCGACAGGACCGCGGCGACCAGGAACCGATTGCGCATGTCCCGGGCCATGCCCTCCACCGACCCGCCGCCCCCGTGCCCCCCATGTCCCATCACCGACTGCGCGGACCGGTCAGCATCCTCGCCGTCGTGCTCGTGCACGGCATGTGTCTTCGGCTCGGCGGCGGTGCCGCTCTTCGCCGGTTCGGTCATCGGATCGCACAAGTGGTCAGGGACGGACTGCCCGGCGCAGTGGTACCCGCATTCGTTGATCCATCCCACGAGCTGGGCCACCGAGGTCTTGTCCTGGTCGTAGGTGACGGTCGCCGTCCGGGACGAGGCGTTCGCCTCCACCGCAAGGACGCCGGGACGTCGGGCAAGCGTCTTTTCCACCACAGCTTCCGAGGTCGCCCAGTGCAGCCCGCCGACCTCAAGGACCATTGTCTGACTCTTCATCGGGAATCTCCTCTCTGGCCCGAAGGCGGACGGGTAGTGCACACCTCGGGCTCAGTTGCTGCCGACCCGTTCTCATCACGCACTCCTTTCTCCTCGTGTGTTTTGCCACAGACAGGCGACGGTGAAGACGCTGCGGTGCACCCCGCGAGCGTCTCCGTCGCGTATCGCCGTGACCGGCCCTAGCTCCGCACGAGCCTGGCGATCGCTTCTGAGGCTTCCTTGATCTTGGTCTCCTGGGCCGCACCGCCGGTGCGTGCGGCGTCGGCGAGGCAGTGGTGCATGTGTTCGTCCAACAGACTCAGCGCGACCCCCTGGAGCGCCCGCGAGGCGGCGGAGACCTGAGTCAGGACGTCGATGCAGTACCTGTCCTCCTCGACCATCCGCGCAATGCCCCGGACCTGACCTTCGACCCGGTGCAGGCGGCGGAGCAGGTCCTGGGCGGTCACGGCGCGGACATCCGCCCCTGCTGCGCTCATCTCTCAACCGTCCTTCCCTCTATCGATGCCTCATCACTACGACACCCCTACCGGGGACAAGCCCCGGTAGAGGATCCGTCACGCCGTGGCTTGTGCGGTGTACCTGGCGGGGTCTGCTGTGAAGCTGGCTGCACAGTGCTTGGAGCAGAAGTAGTAGGTGATGCCTTCGTGCTCGGCGGTCGCCGGGTCGACGGTCATGCCACAGACCGGGTCGATGGCCTTCTCTGTCGTCTTGGACATGTCTTCCTCTTTCTCTTCATCGCGTCCAACCTCCACGACCGGGTCGGTGGTGGAGACGTGGACGTCGTCTGGGATGGTCGGCGGCGTGAAGCTGCGGAGCCGGTTGGCGTTGGCGACCACGGACAGCGATGACAGCGCCATGGCCCCCGCGGCGATCATGGGGCTCAGGGTCAGGCCGAACGCCGGGTAGAGCACCCCGGCGGCGATCGGGATCCCGATGCCGTTGTAGATGAACGCGAAGACCAGGTTCTGTCGGATGTTGCGCATCGTGGCCCTGGAGAGGTCGATCGCGGTCACGAGGCCGGACAGCGCACCGGAGATCAAGGTGATGTCTGAGGACTCGATGGCCACGTCTGTTCCGGTGCCGATGGCCGAGCCGACGTCGGCCTGGGCCAGTGCGGGGGCGTCATTGATGCCGTCCCCGACCATGCCGACGACACGTCCCTCGGCCTGCAGTCGTTGGATCTCGCGTGCCTTGTGCTCAGGCATGACCTCGGCGACCACGCGGCGGATCCCGACCTGTCGGGCGATGGCCGCGGCCGTGGCGCGGTTGTCGCCGGTCATCATCACCACCTCGATGCCTCGAGCCTGCAGGGCGGCGACTGCGGCGGCGGAACCGGGTTTGAGGGTGTCCGCCACACCGATCACCCCGGCCGGGCGGCCCTCGACGGCGACGAGCATCGGGGTCTTGCCGTCGGCAGCGAGCCGAGCTGAATCCGCGGCCAGCGCATCGGGGTTGATGCCGGCCCCGACCAGAAGGCGCCGGTTGCCGACCAGGACCTCGCGGCCTGCGACCAGGGCCCGGACCCCCTGTCCTGTGACGGAGTCGAACGCGACGGCTTCCTCGAGTCGCACGCCCCGCTCGCGGGCGCCACTGATGATCGCGGTGGCGAGCGGGTGCTCGGAGGACCGCTCCACGGCCGCGACCAGCCCCAGAACCTCGTCGGCGGCGAAACCGGGAGCGGGAAGGACATCGGTGAGCGCGGGGGCGCCCTTGGTGATGGTGCCGGTCTTGTCCAGCACGACGGTGTCGAGCTTGTGGGCAGTCTCCAAGGCCTCGGCCGAGCGGATGAGGATGCCGGCACCGGCACCCTTCCCTGTGCCCACCGTGATCGACAGAGGGGTGGCCAGACCCAGGGCACAGGGGCAAGCGATGATCAGTACCGACACGGCCGCGACCATGGCGAAGATGAAAGCTGGCGGGGGGCCGACCAGCGACCAGGCCACGAAGGTCCAGATCGCGATCGCGATGACCGCGGGCACGAAGTAGCTGGAGACTTCGTCCACCAGGCGCTGGATCGGGGCCTTGGAACCTTGCGCCTCGCGGACCAGCTTGATGATCTGGGCGAGCATCGTGTCTGACCCGACCTTGGTCGCGGTGTAGTGGAAGGTCCCGGTCTGGTTGATGGTGGCGCCGATGACGGTGTCACCGGTGGTCTTGGTCACTGGGATGGGCTCCCCGGTGACCATCGCCTCATCTACTGCGGAGGTGCCCTCGAGCACCTCTCCGTCCACCGGGAGCTTCTCCCCTGGGCGCACGACCACGATGTCCCCGGCGACGACCTCCTCGATCGGGATGTCGGCCTCCGCACCGTCGCGGATGACGCGGGCGGTGCGTGGCTGCAGCCCGATCAGGGTCCGGATCGCTTCACCGGTGCCGGCCTTGGCCTTGGTCTCCAGGAGTCGGCCGAGCAGGATCAGGGTGATGATCACCCCGACCGCCTCGTAGTACACCTCTCGCACCTCCACCGGCAGCAGCCCAGGAGCGAAGGTGACGACGAGGCTGTATCCGAAGGCGGCGATGGTGCCCAGCGTGATCAGGGAGTTCATGTCGGCCGCGCGGTGGCTCAGCGCCAGCCACCCGGTGCGGTGCACGGGCCACCCGGTGTAGAGCATCACTGGGGCGATGAGTGCGAGCTGCACCCAGGAGTTCAGCAGGAGTGATGGGACCCAGTCGGCCATGAAGACATCTCGCGCCATGACGGCGATGAGCACCGGCAAGGTCAGGACCGCACCAACGACCACGCGCCGTCGCAGGTCGCGGATCTCTACTGCATGCTCCTCCGCGCCCTCGTCGGTCTGGAGGACTGCGGACGACGCGTCCTGCGGGATGTCCTGCGTAGGACGAGCCCGGTCTGGGGCTATGGGCGTGGTGGCCTCATTCGCCAGGCCCGGTTCGCTCGCGGGTGTTCCGGCGTCCGTGACATGCAGGCGACCTCGGACCATGTTCATGCCGCAGGCGAACTCGAAGTCACCGATCGCCTCGGGCATGAGCTCGACGGTCGTCGTCTGGTACGCGGGGAGGACCTGGTTGACCTTGAAGGCGGGCATGACGACCCGCGAGGTGCAGTCTCCCGTCTCTTGCCGGTCGAACTCCATCCGCACCGGGACCCCGCGGGTCACCTGGATGACGTCCGGGCTGTAGCCACCCTGGACCTTGACCTTGACCACCTGCACGCCCTCGTCCATGACCGCCTGGCGGACCTTCTTCGGGCCGAAGAAGTACCACGCCATGAAGCCCGTCACTGCGAGGGCCGCGACGATGATGACGATCTCGGAACCGGTCATCGCACACCTCCAAGAAGGATCTCGTTGTTGCCTGGCTCGCTGATGTGCGACGTCAGGACGTGTTCAGGTCCGTGGTCGTGGGGTCCGGCGCGCCTGTCGTCGACCGCCAGGACGAACCCAGCCCGCTCGACCGCGGCGCGGATCTGGTCGGTTCCCATGGCAGCTCCGCTGGTGACCACGACCGGCGATCGGCCACCGACGACCAGGTCGATGGCTGCGCCGCTCACCCCATCGACGGTGCGCATCTGTTCCAGCACCTCGGCCAGGCACGACCCGCAGGTCAGTCCCTCGACGGCGAACGCGGTGGTGACCATGATTCGACCCTTCAGCTCGACAAGTACCCCAGGGGGGTATATCTACCATGGACCTCGTTCATAACAACGTCAACAGGGCATCGACGAAGATTCGATGAAGCGGCGGGCCCCGCTGAGCCACGAGCGCGTCATCTGCTGGTCTTCGTCGAACCTTGACCGTTCCTCACGGTGTTCTTCGTCCAGGTTCGCAACTGTTCATGGTGGGCGCGGCTCGGATCCGGCAGCAGGCCAGTCGCCGCGCCCGCGGACGGAGACGAACGTGCAACCTGTGCTGTTCTCGATCCTGGGCGTTGACGTCCAGACCTACGGTCTGAGCAAGGCTCTCGCAGCGCTGGCAGGGGCGTATCTGCTCGGCCGCGCCTTCGAACGTCAGGGCCTGAAGAAGGACTCGGCCCACTCGTTGGTGCTGTGGGCGACCGTCTGGGGCTTCGTCGGGGCGAAGATCTACTTCCTGCTCGAGCAAGGCGGTGGGATCACCGTCCACGACCTCGGCGGGATGGGGTTCACCTGGTACGGCGGCCTGGTCGGTGGAGTGCTCTCTGCACTGGTCGTCATCCACCGTCACCGCTTGCCGCTCGGTGTCGTCGCTGGCGCCATCGCCGTGCCCCTCACCGTCGCTTACGGGATCGGCCGGCTCGGCTGCTTCTTCTCCGGTGATGGCACCTACGGTGAGCCGTCGTCGCTGCCGTGGGCGATGACGTTCCCCAACGGCGTGGTGGCCACCACGGTCCCGGTCCACCCGACCCCGCTGTATGAGGTGTTGGCTGCCGTGGGGATCGCCGCGGCGCTGTGGGCGCTGGGCAGGCGGTGGAAGCCCGTAGCCGTCTTCGGGGCGTACCTCGTCCTGAGTGGCGCCGCCCGCTTCCTTGTCGAGATCGTCCGCGTCAACGACCCTGCCCTGCTCGGGCTCACCCAGCCTCAGCTGTGGTCCATCGTCTCGGTCCTGGCAGGAGCCGTCCTCCTCGCCCGCACTCGCCCGATCCGCGTCACCGCTGACCGGGGGTCGGGCGCACCGCACCGCCCGACCCACCTCACGGAGACGGCTGACGCCTGAGACGGCACCTCCGGGTTACGCACGACGATCTTCAGCGATTCTTCGTCACTTCTGCATCTGCACGCACGGGTGGGACCCGCAGCCTGGTGAGGTCAGCAGTTGACGTCGACGGCTTCGCGAACGACGTCGCAAC
This sequence comes from Sanguibacter sp. 25GB23B1, assembly GCF_040012415.1. NCBI lineage: Bacteria > Bacillati > Actinomycetota > Actinomycetes > Micrococcales > Sanguibacteraceae > Sanguibacter > Sanguibacter sp. 25GB23B1. The sequence goes on along the minus strand of NZ_JBDYKL010000034.1, from coordinate 16,155 downwards.
ACGCACAACGAGAGAAATCTGGGTGAGAACGATGAACAAGCAGGGTCACAATCACGGTGGGAAGTCCCACCTCCTGGGAATGCTGGGCATCGCCGCAGTGGTGGTAGTCGTCCTGCTCGCCGCTGGACGCTCCTTCAGTGAAGCGCTCCCTCTGGCCGCCGTACTGGCCTGCCCGTTGATGATGGTCGGGATGATGTTCATGATGAGGAAGGGGCACGACAAGTCCGACCACGACACCACAGAACCACCGGCCCTGACCCCGACCTCGTCGGCGCCGAGCAGCTCGGCGCATCAGAGCCACTGAGGCGCCTTGCGATCCGACGGCGCCGACGCCGCCTGGGTCGACACCTGCGAACGGGCGGTGGAGATGCCGGCCGAGGGGACACTGTGACGCCTGCCGCCTCGGTGTCTGCCTGCCCCGTTTGCTTCGGTGGTTCTTCATCGCTCGTGCCCCGTTTCCAAGCACCGTGAGGGTCAGAATCGACATGAGCACGACACACTTGTCCCACCCAGTCCCCGCCGCCACCCCCGACGCGACCCCGCCGCCTGCGGAACGCGTACGACGCCGCACCGTCTGGACGGTCATCACCGGAGCTCTAGGCGCGGTGATGGGACTCGTTCCTCACGTGCTCCACCACGTCGGCCCCCTCGTCGGCACGGCCCTGGTGACGGGAGTGGGCGGCACAGCCCTGTTCGGCGCCCTTGGCCTGACTGCCTCCGTGCCGATGCTGCTCAAGCTCAGACGGCGCTTCGCCAGCTGGTGGGCACCGGCTTTCGCGCTGATCGTCTTCACCGGGATGTTCGCGCTGTCCTCGTTCGTCATCGGACCCCAGATCAGCGGCGAGAGCGAACCAGCGGACACGGTCGTCAACGACACCGGCGAGCACGACGTCCACCACGAGTGACCTCGACCCCACGCGGGCCGTCCTGGTGGCCCAGACCGTACCGGCACGCCCGGCAGCGCCACCGCATTAAACCGAATCTTCATCGGGTCAACACAGTCGGACCGGGCTACAACCCGGAGAGTGGCCGTGGGCCGTAGGGTCCGGCTTGCCGATAGCTCGAGGAGCACACATGAGAAGGTCCGTCACCCGCAAGGTCATGATCGGGATGGTCACCGCAACGGGATCGGTCGTTCTGGCCGCGTGCGGTCAGAGCACCACGCCACCAGAGGCGGGGTCGACCGCAACCCAGGGCGACGTCACAATCGCACAAGGGACCGTCACGGGAACGATCTGGGTCGCCAACGAAGACGGTGGCACCCTGAGCGCCATCGACGCCCAGACCAGCGAGGTCGTGGCCACCATCGAGGGCGTGGACAGCCCCCACAACGTCCAGGCCAGTCCGGACGGTTCGACGGTCTGGGCAGTCAGCGGCCACAAGAACGCACTCGTCGCCATCGATGCAGCGTCCCTGACGCTGACAGGCACCGCTGCCACCGGTGCAGGGCCGGCGCACGTGGTCGTGAGCCCAGACGGAACACAGACGTACGTGACGAACTCTGGCGAAGACACTCTCAGTGGCTACCGGTCCGCGGACCTCGAGCCGCTGGGACAGGTTGAGCTGAGCGCGGGTCCTCACGGACTGCGGCCCACCGCGGACGGCACAACGCTGGTGATCGCGAACACCGCCGAGGGCACTATCGATGTCGTGGACACCGCGACGCTGTCCGTCACAGCCACCATCCCGGTCGGCGACTCCCCCGTGCAAGTGGCTGTCGCCGGTGACGGCCAGTACGCGTACGTCAGCCTGGCCGGCGACAGCGCGGTAGCAAAGGTCGATCTGGCCAGCCGAGCCGTCGTTGCGACGGTCGCGGTTCCCACCGCTCCCGTGCAGCTATACCTGACGGCCGACGGGACCAAGTTGCTCTCCGCCGACCAAGGCACCAACGATGACCCGGGCGACACGGTCTCGGTGATTGACCCCGCAGACATGTCGTTGACAGCGAGCATCGAGACGGGCGCCGGGCCTCACGGAGTAGTGATCGACCCGACCGGCACCCTGGCGTGGGTGACGAACCTCTACGACGACACCGTTTCCGTCTTGGACCTCACCACCAATGAGGCGGTCGCTACCATCCCTGTTGGGGACAAGCCCAACGGGATCTCCTTCAGTCCCCAGACCCCGTCCTGGTCCGCGCCGAAGACCGTCGAGATCACCGTCCCGGACTATGCCGACAGCGGCGAGACGACAGACGAGCACGCCGAGGATGGCGAGAAGCACGACTAGCCCCTGCGGGCCGTGATGTTGGTGACCCGACAGGATCTTCTCGACACCCGACTGCTGGGATCTCCCGACGCTCGCAACTTCCTGCTCCACCCGGCGTGGACACTGCGCCGGGTGGAGCATTTCCAGCATCACCCGATCACCGCATCGCGATCGAGGCCGGGAATCGCCCACCAAGAAACGAATTTCGGCCCCAACGATCCCGTCAGCGACCAACTCTGATCGCCTGGTCCATCACCCGCCCGTCAGCCCCATGATCACCGAACGGAGTGGGTGAGCGGCTCGAAGGTCTGCGCTGGACGTTCCAGTTGGACCGCTCGGCAGATTCACCATGGGCTCATGCACACGGGCGGGCACCAACTCACCACCGATGACGGGCGCACCGTGGCTGCGGTACCCGGGGATCTCAAGCGCCGCGACGTCAACTCATCGTCTCCACCTACCGAACCGTCAGATGGATCGTGGCCCCCAACGGTGTCCGCCCCGTTGCGTCTGGGCGGTCCCTGGTGTCCCGTGCGCGGCTGAGCGGTTGACAGCGAGGACTTGCCTCGTTGAGCTGCTGCGATCCCGTCGCGATGGGTCGCTTGCGCTCGGTCGAGCACGGCGCTGGACCGAGCCTGGCTGTAGGACGAAGGACATCGCAGAGCGTGTCCATCCTGGGTGCCTACTCCGCAGGATGGACAGCAGAGGAGCGGTTGCCCTGCGGCGTGTCACAACCTGCTGGTGACCTCTTCGAGAAGCTCGTCCGGCTCGAGCCACATCGAGGGGTAGTTGCCGTACCACTTCTGGACGCCGTCGGCGTCGATCAGGATGAATCCGTGGCCGGGCAGGCCCTCGTGCATCCCTGTTCCGAGGGTGTCGTAGGCATCGGAGACTGTTCCGTCGTCAATGAGGAACGGGGTGGTCACCCCGAGCCTGGTGCGCTCGGCGTTGATCTGCTCAGCGGAGTTCATGACGATCGGCAGGACGGTGATGCCCGCCTCGGCGAACTCAGGGTTCTGCTCGATCTTCTGCATCTGCAACAGGCATGCGTCGCAGCCGGCTCCCTCGTTGAAGTAGAGCACGACAGGCTCACCCCGGTAGTCGGCGAGCGACACCACGGATCCGTCGGAGGCGGGCAGCGTGAAGTCTGGGGCTTGACGCGCGTCGGCGGACTCGGTAGGGCCCGCGTTGAGGAGGGCCAAGGTGACGACGATTGCGATGACCAGCAGCGCGGCACCCCACAGTGCCCAGCTGCGCCGCTGGCGGCGCCGTGCTTGGGCTGCCTGCATCACCTGGATCTCGTGCAGGGCGTGCTGGCGTTCATTGAGGCGCCGGGTGGCGTTGGCGGAGGTCATCGTGGGATCTCTTCCTCGGTCGAGATGGCGTGGCACGCCGGCACCGTGTCGACGGCCTCCGGCGTGCTCGGGGTACGGGGAGTGCGTCGGCGTCCGGTGAGCGTCGCCCACACGAACGCGCCGGCGACGGCGAGCAAGAGCAAGCCGAGAATGGGCTCAGGTACCGGTGACAACCACTCCTGGACGGATCCGAAGACAGTGGTCAGAGCCCGGCTGGCGCGGTCCTGGACGGCCGATCCGCCGGTCATCTGCTCGCTTCCTGCCAGGGCGATGATGAATCCGCCCATCACTGCGAAGCCCACCGCGACGGCGATGTTCAGGGTGTTGGTGACTAGGGCGCGTCCAGCTATGCGCATCTTGATGACCTTCGCGCGCATGATCTTCTTGTCTCCCAGGTTCGCCTTGTCCCAGATCAGCGCCATGACGAACAGTGGGAAGACCATCCCGAACACGTAGGCCACACCCAGGGTGAAGCCTCCGATCGGGGATCCCGACAGCACCGAGAGAGTCATGACGCCAGCGAGGACCGGCGCGCAGCAGCTCGAGGCGATACCCGAGAACACACCGAGGGAGAAGAAGCTCGCGGTGTCTCCGCGGGTGGTGTCTGGCGCACGCAGGAAAGACGGTAGTGACCACATCCGCCCGGAGAATGCCAGGATCGCCAGGGCGATCATGAGGGCCCCGCCGGCGTAGTAGAGGGGTGCGTGGTAGCGGGCGATCGCGCCCGCCAGCAGGCTCATGCCGAGAGTGATCGGGATCAAGACCAGGCCGAGGCCTGCGGCGAACACAAACGTCAACGGCAGCAGCCGCCACCGACGGTTCTTCACGGCGCCAGCGAGATAGCTCGGTGCGAGGAACACGATGCAGCAGGGGGCGAACAGTGCGACCCCGCCGGCGAAGAATGCCGCCAGGACGCTCCCGGTGGTCAGCAGCTCGGTTCCCACGGTCAGACCGCCCCGGTGAGGGGGCGCGCGCCCACGCGGAGCTCGAGTGCTTTCACGAGCTTTTTGCGAGGCAGCCGTCCGGAACTGAAGAAGACACCGTCGAGCAGCACGAGGGGGTTCATCGCCGGGCGGTGCTCGGCAACGAGTCGGCGCCCCTCGGGAGAGTCGATCTCGATGCTGCGCACGTCGAGCGAGTACTGCACTGCCAGAACACCCAGGGCCTCCTCGGCGTCCAGGCAGAAGTGACACGCCGGTGCGTGCACAACGGTCACCACGAAGGGTGCAGCGGGTTCGGTGGGCACGGACGCTCCTTGAGATGCGGACCAGAGGCCCACAGCCTCACGTCGCAACCCCGAACTCATGGTGGTGTCTGCGTCAAGATTCGATGAATGGTCGACGGCGCCCTGCTCTGCTGGTTCGGAACCAGCGCGGGCGCGCTCAGAATGGAGCCATGGACACACACCTGCCCGTGGTCTCAGGGCATCGCGCGGTCGTCGTCGATGATGAGGAGGCTCTGAGCCGCGTCGTCGCGGACTACCTCGAGCGGGACGGGTTCGAGACGCATCTGTGCTCCGACGGCGCACAGGCCGTGGAGCTCATTCGCCAGGTCGACCCCGACGTTGTCGTGCTGGACCTGGGCCTGCCCGGGGTGGACGGAGTCGAGGTCTGCCGTCAGCTGCGCACGTTCTCCGACTGCTACGTCATCATGCTGACCGCTCGGGCAGAGGAGATCGACATCCTCATCGGCCTGTCGGTGGGCGCGGACGACTACATGACCAAGCCGTTCAGCCCACGTGAGCTCGTCGCCCGGATCGCGGCGCTGCGGCGTCGACCCCGCCGGGCGCCTGTGACCCCCGAGGGAGGTGCAGGCTCGCAGGTGATCGTGATCGGCACGCTGACCCTTGACGTGGCGGCCCGCGAGGTCCGGGTGGAGGGGGACCTTGTCGATCTGACGCGCACGGAATTCGACGTTCTGGCAGCCCTGGCATCGCGACCCGGCATGGTGTTCAGCAGGCGTGTCCTGATCGAGAAGGTCTGGGGCGAGGGATGGGTGGGCGACGAGCACCTGGTCGACGTGCACGTCCTGCACGTGCGTCAGAAGCTGGGTGACAGCGCCGACCGACAGACATTCGTCCGGACCGTACGCGGCGTCGGATACCGCATCGGACCCGGCTGATGATTCCCGCTCGACCACGCTCTTTAGCTCTGCGGGGACTCGCCCCGCGACTCCTGGTCGCCATCATGTTGGTCCTGGCCACGGGTGCGGTCACCGCATGGGTGGTCGCCTCGGTCATCGGGCCCGCCCTGTTCCACGATCACATGCTGCGCGCCCAGCTGAGCGACCCTGATATGGCCGTGCTGCATGCCGAGGAAGCGTTTCGTTCGGCCAGCACCCTGACTTTAATTTTCGCACTGGCTGCCGCAGGCCTTGCATCGATGATGGTCTCAGTGCTCCTGGCGCGCCGGATCTCTCGTTCCTTGGCAGCGTTCTCCTTGGCGGCCGCGGACGTCGGGATCGGCCTGTATGCATCGCGCATCTCGGCGCCAGGCATCGGCACCGAGTTCGACACAGTCGCGGCATCTTTCAACCAGATGGCCGAACGGCTACAGGACAGCGAACGGCTTCGCGGGCGCCTCATGGCAGACGTCGCGCACGAGGTGCGCACACCCGTAGCAACCATCAGTGCCTACCTCGAAGCACTTGAGGACGGCATCCAAACCCTCGACGAGGCCACGACCGCCGTCTTGCGCGAGCAAGCCGCCCGCCTGACCCGCTTGTCTCTGGACCTGTCTGCGGTCACCCGCGCGGAGAGCGGTGACCTGGCTCTCGAGCGAGAACCCGTCCACCCCGGCGAGCTGGTGACTGCTGCTGTCAGCGCGGGTCGTGAACGAGCAGCAGCGCAGTCCGTGCACCTCCAGAGCGACATCGACGAGGACCTGCCCCAGATCCATGTCGACCGCCTGCGGATGGCGCAGATCCTCGACAACCTCGTCGCGAACGCGATCAGACACACGCCACCGGGAGGCACCGTCACCGTTCATTCCTCCAGGGCCCCCGCCGGCTGCATCAACCTCTCTGTCCGGGACACAGGCGAAGGCATCGCGGCAGAGCACCTACCGCACCTCTTCGAGCGCTTCTACCGCGCGGACACCGCGCGCGACCGGGCCCATGGTGGATCCGGGATCGGTCTGGCGATCTCCCAAGCACTCGCCGTCGCCCACGGTGGAACGATCACCGCGGCAAGCGCGGGTCCGGGAACCGGAAGCGAGTTCAGCCTGACCTTGCCTGCGGCCTGAACCGGAGCAGTACCTGGGGTACGGGCGATCCTTTCAGCGGCGCCGGCCGCGGGCTGGACCGAGCAACGGTGATACCCCACCGGACGGTGGGGCAACGTCGTCGGTCGTTGGATGTGTCTCAACGCCCCTCGGCGGCGCCCCGGCGGGATAGAGCCGGATGATCGCCCACACGACAACCGTCACGAACAGCACCAACAAGGCGATGGCGACCCAGCTGCCGATTCCCAGACTCATCCACCACCTGTCCATCCACTCCCCCGCTCCACGGCGATCTCGAACTCGTTGGTTCAGCGTCCCACCGCCAGATCAACGTCCGATTGACTCGGCATAGAGGACCGCTGAATTGCCTCACCAGTGCGTGACGCCACAGCACCTTCTGACGGACACTCAAGGGATGGAACCGCGGCAGAACGACCACGAAGCGGCGTACTGGGACCAGTGGAACGCCCTCAACAGGGAAACCGGTCGAGGCGAGGTCTCCGTGGATCAGGGCCGCGTCGTCCGGACCTGGCTCGGTTTGCTGGGGCGCCGAGATCTCCGCATCCTCGAGGTCGGGTGCGGAGCCGGCTGGTTTGTCGACCAGCTCGTCACCTACGGGGAGGTCACCGGCGTCGACATCAGCTCGACAGTCCTCGAACGAGCCAGACTCCGCACCCCGCAGGCAACCTTCATCACAGGCGACGTCATGGACATCGACCTGGCCCCTTCGTCGTTCGACGTCGTCATCGGACTGGAGGTGCTCTCGCACGTCGCTGACCACGAAGCCTTCGTCCGACGCCTCGCTGAGGTCCTCGTCGACGACGGACACCTCTTCCTCGCCACACAGAACCGCCCGGTGCTCCAAGATCACTGCACGATCCCACCGGCCCACCCGGATGCTCGACGAAAGTGGTTCTCAGCCGATGAACTCGTCGACCTCGTCACGGACCACTTCAGCGTCCAGACCCTTCGCAGCGTGACGCCCACCGCACACCACGGATACCGTCACTACCCTGCTTCACCTCGCATCCGTCGCGCCCTAGAACGCACCCTCGGCACGTCCGCCGCTCGGGCATGGTCATGGCCCATGGAACGAGCCGGATGGGGCTTCACGCTCATGCTGCACGCACGCAAGACCCCCACTTCACCGATCAAGGAGCAGCATTGAGGGCACCCGCCACTGGCCGACGGTGCGCGCATCGTTGACGGCTTGGCTGACCACGCGAGTCGTCCTCGTGGTGGCGACCACCGCAAGCCCTGATCGGTACTTCCGTGGGAAGGGCAAACCTGCTGGTGGTCGCAGTGTCAGGTGTGGTGCGGGGGGTGGTCATAACGAAGGTGCTCGGCTTGGTGCAGCACGTTGCGCACGAGCGCGTCGACGTGCTCGTTGGCGTGCCGGTAGTAGACGGTGACGCCGTCGCGGCGGGTGTGCACCAGGTGTCCGGCGCGCAGCTTGGCCAGGTGCTGGGACACCGCGGGAACGGGACGGTCGAGCTCCTCGGCGATCGCCCCGACCGAGAGCTCACGGTCGTGCAAGGCGTCGAGGATCGACAGGCGGGTGCGGTCAGCGAGCAGGCGCAAGACATCCACAGCGGTATCGAGGTCGGCGCTCGAGCGGCCGACTGCCTGTGATGCCTCGGTGGTCACGCTTCTCAGCCTGCCACATCGGTCACCGGCACCGGCGCGGGCTGGTGTGCGGCGCGCGGCCAGAGCGCAGCTGTGGCGAGGGTGGCCGCGGTAGACACGGCGGCGAGCACGAGGGCGGCCGACTGGAGACCGAGCCCGCCAAGCCACCCGGCCAGCGGGTAGGTGATGAGCCAGCACGCGTGCGACAGAGAGAACTGGGCGGCGAACACCGCCGGCTGGTCACGTTCAGGCGTGCAGCGGGTGATGATCCGGCCCACCGGGGTTTCCGCGGCCGCCCACCCGGCCCCCACGAGGACGAACAGGACGCCGGTCAGCGCGAGGCCCGTGGTGCCCGGCACCGCCAGGACCAAGGCGATTCCGGCGGTCGCGACGGTCAGCATGGCTGCCCCGCCAAGCATCAGCGCGCGCTCGGGCAGCGCGTCCAGGGCGCGCGGCAGGAGCACCGCCACGACGATCGACCCGGCACCCAGGCACGCGATCAGCACGGCGGCGACCCCCTCCCCGCGCTCGAACACCGTGCGGGCGATGACCACGTACTGCACCAGGACGTAGGCGCCGCCGGCCGCAACCGCGAGGTTGAGCGCCAGGACGGCGCGCAGCGCCGGGGTGCGGATCATGAGCTCCATCCCGCGCCGCACCCGTACGCCGAAGGGCTGCGCCTCGACGTCGACCTCGAGCGGAGCGCGCCGCAGCGCGATGCGTGAGACCAGGACCGCAGAGACCGCGAACCCGGCCGCCGTCCCCACGAACAGCTGCGAGCTGGGGACCAGCAGCAGGAGCGCCGCGGCGAGCAGGGGTGAGAGGACCATCTCGAGATCCTCCGACATCCGCGACAACGACAGTGCCTGCGTGTACTGCCGCTCGTCGGGCAGCACCCGCGGCAACGCCGCCTGATACGTCGGGGTGTGCACCGCCGAGGCCGCCTGGAGCACCAACACGAGCACATAGACCTGCCAGACCGCCGACACCAGGGGCAGCCCGAGCACGACCACGACCCGCACCACATCCGCGGTGACCAGCACGACCCGCGGCGAGGCCGCGTGCACGACCGCTGCCGCAACCGGGGCAACCGCCACATAGGCAGCCATCTTGATCGCGAAGACCGTCCCAAGCACCAACCCCGCATCGGCACCGGCCAGGTCGTAAGCCAACAGACCAAGCGCGACCGTCGTCAGCCCGGTCCCCGCCAACGAAATCACCTGAGCCGTGAACAACTTCCGATAGGTCGGGTTGGCTAGCGTGCTCAACATGACCTCATAGTTGCATGCTTGCGCGCATATGCAATATTGCAGGCGCGCTAACTATCGCAGGTCCCAGCCACGTTGCGCGCCGACGGCGCACTCGTGGGTCACCAGTCGCCCACAAGCTCCAGGTCACACCTACAGATGGTGCAAGCACCATCCGCGAACGGGCGGCACCACCACCGCGACAGGCACGGATCCACATCTCTCACTCACCCGGCCCAGTGGTGCGAACCTATGTCCCACTACGCCACCAGTACGCAGGAACTAGGCGCCCACCTAGGGGCCACCACCTCGACACCTACGCACCACCTGATGGCCATGATCAGGCAAAGTTGAGGTCATGTTACATAGGTGGGCGAGCGTGCAAAGTAGGTTGCACGTCCACATTTCCTGTTGACGTGCAACGCAGATTGCACAGACACGCCGCTGCACTTTGCACGATCTCGGGCGTGTCGAGTCAGGTGTGCAAAGTAGATCGCCTATCTCTCTTCCGCGACCTTTCGGGATTTCCCGTGCCATCCAAGGGCGAGCGGGATCGGGTGCCAGCGATCGACCGCCCAGCGCATCTCTCAATGTGCCTCGCGGTACATAGGTCTCGGGCACGGGCCATGAGACACGACACGCCGATCCGGAGCGCGCCCGCCGTAGGTGTCTCATAGACGGTCGTCCACGGAACACCTGGATCCGGTTGCTGCCGTCGACTTTGACCTCGAGGGAGAACTAGGGGCCGTGGGAAGTAGTAGTGAGCAATCGCGATGCTGCCGCCGTGTGCGCTACAGCAGCGTCACTCTCCAGGCCGCTCGCGGAGCATGAGGAGCACTCCGGGGATCGCGACCGCGACGATCACGATGTCCGCAACGTTGCCGATGAACCAGTTGCCGTATGCCAGGAAGTCCACGACATGACCTCTAGTGAACCCTGGCTCGCGGAAGAGCCGGTCGCCGGCGTGCGAGGCGGCGGCTCCGCCGAGCGCACCGATCACGATCGCCCATCCGGGCCGCCGGACGCGGAAGGCGAAAACGACCGCGGCGACCGCGGCAACGACGGCCACCAGAGCGAACACCGGAGTGGAGCCTTCGCCGAAGGAGAAGGCCGCGCCGGGATTGTAGGCCAGTTGCAAGCCCAGAAGATTGCCGATCAAAGGGATGCGCTCGCCCTCGGTAAGTGTGGCTTCGGCCCAAACTTTGGTCCCTTGGTCGACGAGCACTACCAACGTGCCGAGCGTGAACGCTCCCACGGTGAGCTGCCAGCGCCGCGGCGGGGAAACTTCTCGCGCCTCAGGCTCGTGGCCGGTCTCGCGTGACGTCATGCGAGGACCTCGAAGAGCCGGAGGACGACGCCGGACTCCATCACAATGAACAGACCCAAGCCGATGAACACCGCGGGGACGAGCCAATGCTCGACCCGCTCCAACGCATCGGTGACGGCCTTGTGCGTTCCGATCAGCCGTCCCGCACCGCACCAGACGGCCACGAGGAGGAGGAACACCCCAATCATGACCGCGACGTCAGCGGGTGCGCTGGTGCGGAAGATCGGCGTATAGAGGGAGATGTTGTCGGCACCATTGGCGATCGTGATCCCGGCGACGCCCCACAACCCGACTGCAGTGATCTTCGCTTCTTCATCATCGTCATCAGCATGGTTGCGGCGTAGCCCGCGCACGAGCGTCCAGATGCCGATGGCGAGCGGGATCAGTCCAAGGAGCCCGACCCAGGCATCCGGGATAATCGTCAAGCCTAAAGCGGCCACCACGCTGATCACGACGAGGGTGATGAACCCGAGGTACTGCCCCGCGACGATCTGCCATGGTCTCGGCTTGCCCCGACGAGAGGCGAGGAACAGCACCATGAGCACGACGATGTCATCGATGTTGGTCGCGGCGAACAGGCCGATCGCCGACCCGATGGTCGCGAGCATCAGCTGTCCATCCGCGGCGTGCGGGTTCGGGCGGCGCGCAGCCCGTTGATGATCACGACTACCTCGGCGACCTCGTGGACGAGGACCACGGTAGCGAGTCCCAGAGCTCCGAAGAGGGCCAGTGGGAGAAGCACGGTAATGATCAACAGAGACAGGATGATGTTCTGGTTGATGATGCGGCGTCCTCGGCGGGCGTGGTCGAACGCGCGGGGGATGAGACGCAGATCGTGACCGGTGAACGCGATATCGGCGGACTCGATCGCAGCGTCCGACCCGGTCGCGCCCATCGCGATACCGATGTCCGCGGCTGCGAGTGCGGGCGCGTCGTTGATGCCATCGCCGATCATCGCGACCACCCCTGTCCGAGAGAACACTCCGATCGCAGCGGCCTTGTCCTCAGGGCGCAGCTCGGCGCGCACGTCGTCGATCCCTGCCTGCGCAGCCAGAGCCCGGGCGGTGCGCGCGTTGTCACCGGTGAGCATCGTGACGCCGACACCCTGAGCTGCGAGGGTGTGGACGACCTCGGGAACCTCGAGGCGCAGTTCGTCCCGGACGCCGATCGCGGCGACCGGTGTCCCGTCACGGTGCACGATCACGACGGTCATGCCTTGCTTTTCCAAGCCCTCGACCCGGTCGTTGAGCTCGCCGGCGTCGAGCCAGCGCGGGCTGCCGACGGTGATCTTCGAACCGTCGGCCGTACCTTCGACGCCATGCCCCGCTTGTTCGGTAACGTCCGCAGCGGCGATGACGCCCGGGGCGGCAGCGGTGATCGCCGCGGCGAGGGGATGTGTGCTGTGTTGCTCCAGTGCGGCCGCCCACGCGAGCACTTGCGCCTCGGACAGGCCGTCGACGGTGAGGACCGCGGTAACGACAGGCTCGTTGCGGGTGAGAGTGCCAGTCTTGTCAACGGCCACGTGCCGGACGGTGCCGAAACGTTCAAAGGCTGCACCAGATTTGATGATTACCCCGAATTTGCTGGCCGCGCCGATGCCGGCGACGACCGTCAACGGCACGGAGATCGCCAACGCGCAGGGCGAAGCTGCCACCAGCACGACGAGAGCGCGGGTTATCCACAGCTCCGGATCGCCCAGCAGTGAGCCGATGATCGCGACCAGCGCGGCGAGAATCAGAACACCGGGAACGAGTGGTCGGGCGATCTTGTCGGCGAGGCGGGCACGTTCACCCTTTGCGGTCTGCGCCTTCTCGACCAGCTCCACGATCGTGGTGAGCGAGTTGTCGGTTCCCGCCGCGGTCGTCTCGACCTCCAGCGCACCGGCACTGTTGATCGCGCCAGCCGACACCACGTCGCCGGGCTCGACTTCGACCGGGATCGACTCGCCAGTAATTGCCGAGGTGTCCAGACTGGAGCGTCCCGCCCGGACGACGCCGTCGGTCGCGATCCGCTCTCCCGGGCGGATCACCATCACCTGGCCGATAGTCAGTTCCTTCGCGGCAACCTCGACTGAAACCCCGTCTCGCAGCACGGTCGCGGTGTCCGGCACGAGCTTCAACAGCGCCCGCAGACCACCGCGGGCGCGATCCATCGCCTTGTCTTCCAGCGCCTCGGCGATGGAGTACAGGAACGCCAGCGCGGCCGCCTCCTCGACGTAGCCGAGCAGGACGGCGCCGATCGCGCTGATCGTCATCAGCGACCCGATACCGATCTTGCCCTTGAAGAGCTTCCGGACCGCGCCGGGCGTGAAGGTCGACGCACCCAGCAGCAGGCCGATCCAGAACAAGGCGAGCGCCCCGATCTCAGTTCCGGACCACTCAGAGATCAGACCCCCGAGAAGGGCAATACCGGAGAAGATCGGCACCAGGACACTGGGGTCCTTCCACCACGGCCGATCCACGCCCTCGACCTCCTCGCCTGCCGCCGCCGTAGTCTCATGCTCGCAACCACACGCCGCGCTCATGCGCCTGCTCCAGTCCCACAGCAGCCGGGCGCCGTGCACGCCGAATCCACGCACGGAGCCTGCTCGTCCACGGCGAGCGTCACGTCCACCAGAGCGGTGAGGGCTGCAGCGAGATGGGGGTCGGCGATCGCGTAGCGGGTCTGCCGTCCTTCCGGCTCTGCAACGACGATCCCGCAGTCTCGCAAGCACGTGAGGTGGTTCGAAACGTTCGAGCGGGTCAGCTCCAGCTCACGTGACAGCACAGCGGGGTAGCTTGGGCTGTCGAGAAGGGTCATCAAGATCCGGGAGCGCGTCGGGTCGGCCATGGCCCGGCCGAGCCGGTTCATGACGTCGAGGCGCGAAGAAATAGTCAGCATGTGCTGAACTATACAGCAGTTGCTGACCTGTTTTCGGCCGAACCGCCCACGGGACGCCCCGCGCGATGCGGCACCTCCATCGCGACCAACGGACCAACGAGTTCAGACCTGGAAAATCGACGCAGCGCACCAAAGACGCTGATCCGCCACTGAGCAGCCTTTGAACCGCGCCATTTAGCGATGCGAGTCACATCAACCACGGAAACGCGCCACCCCGGCCGGCGGCGCCGCCCAGCGGGCAGGAACCCGAGACGGCTCTAGCAGGGACTGCGGGAGGTCTAGTGGCGGGGGGCGTACATGATGATCGCGACGCCGAGCAGGCAGATCGCGGCTCCGGTGATGTCCCAGCGGTCGGGTTGGAACTTGTCGACGACCATGCCCCAGGCGAGGGAACCGGCGACGAAAATGCCGCCGTAGGCGGTGAGGATGCGCCCGAAATTCGCGTCGGGCTGCAACGTCGCGACGAACCCGTAAGCGCCCAGTGCCAGGACGCCCGCGCCGATCCACATCGCGCCGCGGTGCTCGCGGACCCCTTGCCAGATGAGCCAGGCGCCGCCGATCTCGGCGACGGCCGCGACGACGAACAGGAGCAGGGAGCGCAGCACGGTCATGCGGGCAGTTTCGCATGCGACGCAGCTGACGCCTGCGTGGTGCTCCATCAGCAGGCTGGCGGCGAACCAGTTGGCCTTGCCGCGGCCCGTCGGTGAAGCCGGTTCGGGTCAGGACTACGGCGGTGACCTTCGAGCGCCCGCAGGCGGGCCCGGAGCAGTAGACGACGGTGCGGCGTGCGTGCCATTTAGGATCTGAACATGGAGTTTGTTGGTCGTTGCGTCTTCGATGCTCCTTCTCGAGCGCTGATACACGTCGTTGAGCCCTGACGATGACGTCTTCGGCCTTGCCTGAGTGTCCCGACGTGTCGGCGAGCACGAGCGCTGTCCGGGCATCCAGGGGTCTCGGCGCGGCGGCCTTCTCGACGTTCGTCGCTCTGATCTCACATGTCCTGGCCGGTGGGGAGATCCCGGGCTTTCTCGGCATAGCCGTCCCTCTGGTGCTGGCTGCGCCGGCCTGCCTTGCCTTGGCACGGCTGCGACGGTCGTGGCTGAGGTTGTCGATCTCTGTGGGAGTGAGCCAACTCCTCTTTCACACGTTGTTCGTCCTAGGCACGACAGCCTCCGCGTCGGCTGACGTCGTCAACAGCGGCGGTCCGCACGCCGACCATGGCGCCCAGACCGCCCTCATCGTCGTGGCGGCGCGTGACCCGATGACTCACGTCAGCCACGGTGGCGCGGGGATGTGGGTGGCGCACGCTCTGGCCGGCCTCGTGACAATCGTGGTGCTGCAACGAGCCGAGGCCGTCCTGTCCCGGCTCGCTCGGCTTTCCGGACGTCTAGTCGGATTCCTCATTCGTGCCGAAGTCCGGCCTGTGGCACTGCCGACCCCCTCGCGCTCAACCGTGTCGAGCGATGCGGGGACCTGGATCGCGGTCGCCCGCTCGGTTGTCTCCGGCAGTGTGGTCCGTCGGGGCCCACCCGTCCTGTCGCCGATCTGATCACCCCACAGCACGCCCGCCGGGTGAGGCCCTCACGCCCCAAGCTCCCCTGCACCCCTGCACCCCTGACATAGCTGCGCACTGCGCCGCCAACGCGGCCCGCCGCCGACAGGACGTCCGCCTCTCTCGACGGAGCTGGGCGAACCTCGCCGGCATCCTCCCTGGCTCCGCTGCGCACAGACCCCGACTCGAAGGTTGTATCCGACATGACTGTCTTTTCACCGCGTGCCACCCTACGGACAGCCGGGATGGGAGCGCTCCTGGCGCTCCTCGTCACGGCCGGTGGCCGTCCCGCCGACGCACGTCACTCTGGACTTCTCTGACGACCTCTTGATCATCGGCCCGGCCGTCGTCGTCGCCGACGAGAGCGAGACTGACTGGGCCGCAGGTGAGCCCGTGGTCGACGGCTCAGTGGTCACCGTGCCCTTGGCCGACGATGTCCCTGGCGGGACATACGAAGTGCGCTGGCGAGTGGTGTCCTCCGATGGGCACCCAATCTCCGGGGTCATCCCCTTCACGATTGCGGACACCGTCCCGGACGAGCCGTCTGCGGTGGCCGCTCCCCCCGCCGTGACCCCCGATCCCACTCCGTCTACCACTCCCACCACCGAGGAAGCCACCGCTGCCGCCCCCACCGCCGCCACGTACCCGGGCTGGGTGAGACCGGTGATCATCAGCTCCGCCGGCGCCCTCGTCGCGATGATCCTCTTGTGGGTCGCGAAGCGCCTAGCGCGGCGGCGCG
>NZ_JBDYKL010000033.1:0-55981 GCF_040012415.1 Sanguibacter sp. 25GB23B1 | reverse complement strand
CCCCCCCCCCCCCCCCCCCCCCCCCCCCCCCCCCCGTCTCTGTCCGACCGGTCAGCGGCCGCTGCAGGCCAACGTGGACGGCGCGGGCGCGGTGCCGGAACCGATGAAGCCGAACGTCGTCGACGCACCTGCCGCGACCGACGCGTTGTACGGCGCGTTCGTCACGGTCGATCCGCTGAGCTGTCCGTTCCACGCCTGGCTCACCGAGGTGCCGGCTGCCAGGGCGACGGACCAGCCGTTGATCGCAGACGATCCGGCGCGGACGGTGACGGTCGCCTGATACCCGCCGGACCAGGAGTTGGCGATGGCGAGTGCGGCGGTGCAGGACGTCCCGGGCGGGATCGTGGGATCGTCCGTCGGATCAGTCGTGGGGTCGTCGGTCGGGTCGTCTGTCGGAGCGGCCGCGTTGAGCGCATCGAGGACGGACGTGTAGGCGGCCTTCTTGGTGCCGGATCCGTCGAAGAGGAGGGGGGTGCCGCTCGCGCGCCAGGAGTCGGTGTCGCGCACGCCCCACACCGTGATGCCGGTGCACCGCGCGACGGCGAGGCAGTCCTCGGTCACCCGTCGGAACGCCGCGGCCTGGGACGACCCCGAGCCCTCGATGTCGAGCTCGGTGATCTGGACGTCGACGCCGAGGTCGGCGAAGCTCTGGAGCGTGGTCCGGTAGTTGCTCGGCACCGGGGACTGGCTGTTGAAGTGGGACTGGAGGCCGACACAGTCGATGGGGACGCCGCGCGCCTTGAAGTCCTTGACCATGGCGTAGACGGCCTGGGTCTTGGCGTGCGTCCAGTCGTCGGTGTTGTAGTCGTTGTAGCAGAGCTTGGCGCCGGGGTCGGCGGCGCGGGCGGCGCGGAAGGCGGCTTCGATCCAGTCGTTGCCGGTGCGTTGGAGGTTGGAGTCGCGGCGTGCGCCGGAGCTGCCGTCGGCGAAGGCTTCGTTGACGACGTCCCAGGAGTGGATCTTGCCCTTGTAGTGGGTGGCGACCTGGGTGATGTGGTTGAGCATCGCGTTGCGCAGGGCGGTGCCGGACATGTTCTGCATCCAGCCGGGCTGCTGGGAGTGCCAGGCGAGGGCGTGGCCGCGGACCTGCTTGCCGTTGGCCAGGGCCCAGCTCACGATCTGGTCGCCGCGCGTGTACGTGAACTGGCCCTGGTTGGGCTCCGTGGCGTCCATCTTCATCTCGTTCTCGGCCGTGATCATCGAGAACTCACGGTTCGCGATGCTCGTGTAGACCGAGTCGTTCAACCGGTTCGCCGCGATGGCGGTACCGAAGTAGCGACCGGACTGTGCCGCCGCTTCTCCGAGCGTGGTCGGTGCGGCGGCGGCGGGCAGCGCCGACAGCGTGAGTGCCGCGATGCATCCCGTCGCGAGAGCCCCGGCCAGTGTGCGTCGGAAGGGTTGTCTGCCAGGTCGGGGGTGTTGTCGTGCTGCTCGGTCTCGGGTGGTCATGGGTCCTCCACGTGTGTCCCGTCTCGGCCGAGCGTCATCGCTCGGCGGAGGGCGTCGCCACTGCGTCGCCTGCGGTCCACGGTGGTGCTGTGGCACGAGCGGGTCAATGATCTGCGAGAACTTTCGTGAACTTTCGGAGCGCCTGAAACGATTCGCAGATCGTCACGATGTGCACTGTTCGTCCCTCGGACGCGTGGGCTCGTACGGAGCTGGTCGTCGGTGCTCTCAGGGAGAGACGTCGACGACCACGACACGGTCGCGCCCGGAGCGCTTCGCCTCGTAGAGGGCCGCGTCGGCGACGCGATAGAGGCGCTCGGGGCCGGTCGAGCGTGCGGCAGCGTGGGCTGCGCCGCAGCTCACGGTCACCGTGACGGGGACCGGGCCTCTGAGTGCGATCACCCCGGCGACCGCGACCCGGACGGCGTCCGCGCGCGCCTCGAGGTCTGCGCGGTCGATCTGCGGGAAGAGGACCGCGAACTCGTCGCCGCCGAGCCGAGCCACCGTGTCTCCTGCGCGGACCTCGGCCTGGACGGCTGCGCCGACGGCGCTGAGCACTCTGTCTCCGGCGGGGTGGCCGTGCTCGTCGTTGACCGCTTTGAAGTGGTCGATGTCGAGGACGAGGAGGCCGACGCCCTGCTCGTCCCCCGTCGTCGCCGGAGCGAGGCTCGTGCGCGCCGCTCGCAGGGACGTCGCGAGGGGAGGGTCTCGAACGTCCTCGCCGGAGGTGATCTGAGCCGCCCGTTCGTCGAGGACGCGACGTGTGGCGAGGCCGGTGAGCGGATCGACGGACGCGAGGCGTTCGAGCGCGGCGACGAGCTCGTCCTGCCGTCGACGTCCGGTGCGGAGGATGCTCGCGATGGCGACCATGGCGATGATCACGAGGACGCTGTCCATGACCGCCTGGTTGACGGAGAGCTGAGTGAAGGTCGTCGTGAGGACACCAGCGACCGCGAGAGCGGTGGTCCACCAGGTGAGGCGGGCGCTGCGGAACGCGCCGGCGTAGACCACCGGCAGGACGAAGGCGACCTGTGCGCCACCTCCCGCGTCCTGCGTGGCGAGGTTGATCGCCACGACGAGAGGGATGCTCAGGGGGGTCAGCACGGTGATGAGGTGCCGGGGGAGGTGTTCTGGGGCGAGGAGGACGATGACCCCGCAGGCCAGGAGCACGGCCGTGCACCCGACCACGACGGGAGACACGGGACGTGTCCCGAGGACACCGGCGGTGATCTCGAGGATCGTGACGGCGAGGACGCCGGCGATGATGAGCGTGCCGAGGGTTCGGGCCGCTCCTCGCTCGCTCAGGCGCCGTGGAGCGTCGTCGTTCATGCCTCTCTCATCGGCCGGTCGCCGCGCGGGCTGAACGACGCCGCGGGTGAGAGTGCGGGGGCGTGCAAGAAAGGGGTTCCATTTCATCCGGGTATCGCCTGATATCTGGGGGTGAAAGGGACGCTCCATGCAACGGATGTGCACCCTGTTGCTGCAAGTTTCAGAAATGGGTACAGTCCTCCCATCACGCCCGGTGATCGACGAGGGAGTCGACATGTTCGTCAGCGCAACGTCGCGCGTCCGCAGGGCGGCCTCCGCCCTGACCGCTCTTGCCGTCGGGGCCGTCGCCCTCGCGGCGATCGACCAGGCCGGGCTCGCCCCGGCCGCAGCCGAGACGCGCAGCCTCGCGCTCGTCGGCAGCCTCCAGAGCGAGATCGGCTGCTCGGACGACTGGCAGCCCGACTGTGCCGAGAGCGAGCTCACGCTCGATCCCGACGGCACGTACACCGGGGAGTTCTCGCTCCCCGCCGGGACCTACGAGTACAAGGTCGCGGCTGACGACGCCTGGGACGAGGCCTACGGGCTCGACGGTGGCACCGAGAACATCCCCCTGACACTTGCCGGTACGACGACCGTCCGCGTCGTCTTCGACGACACGACCCACCGGACGGCGCTCGTCCCGCTCGGACTCGACGGCGCCTACACGGCCGCTGACGACGCCCTCGTCGCCGCACCTGCTCGCCAGGCCGGCGCTGACGAGCAGTTCTACTTCGTCCTCACCGACCGTTTCGCCGACGGCGACCCCACGAACAACACCGCGACCCTCGGCGACGACCCGCTCGTCTCGGGCTACGACCCCGCGGACAAAGGCTTCTACAACGGCGGCGACATCGCCGGTCTCCACGCCAACCTCGACTACATCGAAGGTCTCGGGACCACCGCGCTCTGGCTCACCCCGTCCTTCAAGAACCAGCCCGTCCAGGGCACGGGCGCCAACGCCTCAGCGGGCTACCACGGGTACTGGATCACCGATTTCACGCAGATCGACCCGCACCTCGGCACCAACGCCGAGCTCGAGGCCCTCATCGACGACGCGCACTCGCGCGGCATCAAGGTCTACTTCGACATCATCACGAACCACACCGCGGACGTCATCGACAACGCCCAGGGGACCTACTCGTACATCGACCAGGCGACGGCTCCCTACACGGACGCGTCCGGAGAGGTGTTCGACCCCGCGGACTTCGCCGGGACGGGTACCTTCCCCGCGCTCGACCCCGCCACGTCGTTCCCGCTCACGCCCGTCGTCGCGCCCGAGCAGGCGGCGACGAAGTCCCCGGAGTGGCTCAACGACGTGACGCTCTACCACAACCGCGGCAACTCGACGTGGACGGGCGAGTCCGTCACCTACGGCGACTTCGACGGCCTGGACGACCTCATGACGGAGCACCCCCGTGTCGTCGAGGGCTTCGTCGACGTCTACACGGACTGGATCGACCTCGGCATCGACGGCTTCCGCATCGACACGGTCAAGCACGTGAACTTCGAGTTCTGGGAGACGTGGACGCAGGAGGTCCTCGACTACGCCCACGCGAACGGCAAGCCCGACTTCTTCATGTTCGGCGAGGTGTACGACGCGGACGCCGCCAAGCTCTCGCCCTACGTGCGCAAGACCGACATGAGCTCGGTGCTCGACTTCACGTTCCAGGCGGCCGGTGCGAGCTACGCGAAAGGCTTCACGGCACAGGGGCTCGCCGCGCTCTTCGCGTCCGACGACATGTACACGACGCCCACGACGAGCGCCGACGCCCTGCCGACCTTCCTCGGCAACCACGACATGGGCCGCCTCGGCTACATGGTCGCGGGCTCGGGCAGCGCCGAGCAGCGCTCCGCCCTCGGTCACTCCCTCATGTACCTCACCCGCGGACAGCCCGTCGTCTACTACGGCGACGAGCAGGGCTTCGCGGGTGTCGGGGACGGCAAGGACAAGAACGCACGCCAGTCCCTCTTCGGGTCGCAGGTCGAGGAGTACGTGTCGCAGCCGCTCCTCGACGGGACCGTCCTGGGGAACGAGGACCGCCTCGACACGGACTCCGTGCTCTACGAGCACATCGCGGGCCTGGCACAGCTGCGCGCAGACCACCCGGCCCTGAGCGGCGGTGCCCAGATCGAGCGGTACGCCGATGACGGCGCAGGCGTGTACGCCTTCTCCCGTGTCGACCGCACGGAGAAGGTCGAGCATCTCGTCGCTCTCAACAACGCGACGGAGCCGCGCACGGTCACGCTCACCTCGCTCACCCCGGACGCGGGCTTCGCGCCGCTCTACGGGACGACCACCCCGCTCACGGCCGACGCTGCAGGCGCCCTCTCGATCACGGTGCCAGCGCTCGGCGCTGTCGTCCTCGTGGCCGACCGCCCCGTCGCGGCGACCGCCGCACCGGCGCTCGCGCTGTCGGTGCCGACGCCCGGCGCAGCGGTCGACGGCGTCGCACCGGTGAGCGCGACGATCGAGGCCGATCGCTGGGCGGAGACGAGCTTCGCCTACCGGCTCGTCGGGGACACCGGCTGGACACCGCTCGGCACGGCCGAGGACACCACCCCCCGCGTCTTCCACGACACCTCCGGTCTCACGGACGGCACGCTCGTCGAGTACCGTGCGGTCACGGTCGACGCGTCCGGTCAGCACGCGGCGGCCTCGACCTACGCGAGCGTCGGGCACTCCGTCTCCGGCACCGTCGGCCCTGTCCCCGACCCGGGCGACCTCATGGTCACCGTGCCCGGCAGCCACAACGCCGCCATGGGGTGCGCGGGCGACTGGGACGTCGCGTGCGAGAGTGCCCGCCTCACCGAGCGCCCCGACGGGGTCTACTCCGGCACGTTCACGCTCCCCGCGGGCTCCGCCTTCGAGTACAAGATCGCGATCGGTGGCACGTGGGACGTCAGCTACGGAGTCGGCGGCGTCGTGGGCGGCGCGAACGCGACGTACACCGTCCCGGCGAGCGGGTCCGTGACGTTCTACTACGACCCGGAGACGCACTGGTTCACGACGAGCGCGGACGGTCCGGTCATGACCCTCCCCGGCTCCTACCAGGACCAGGTCGGCTGCGCCGCGACCTGGGCGCCCGACTGCATGGCGACGTGGCTCCAGGACCTCGACGGCGACGGCGTCTTCACCTACACGACCGACGCCCTGGCCACGGGCACGTACGAGGTCAAGGTCTCCGAGAGCCTGTCCTGGGACGTCAACTACGGTGTGGGAGGTGCGCCGGGCGGAGCCAACTACAGCTTCACCGCCACCGCCGGCAAGCTCGTCGTCTTCTCCTACGACCCCGGGACCCACGTGCTGAGCATCGACGTGACCGACCCCCCGCTCCCCGGGACCGGGCAGTCGCGTGTGCACTGGCTCGCCCAGGGCGTGCTCGCCGTCCCGCGCGACCTCCTGCCCGCGGGCTCCGACCCGGCCACCCAGACCTGGACGCTGCACCACGCGCCCGGTGGCGGGGTCGAGGCCGTCGACGGGACGGTCGTCGTGCCCGACGGAGGGAGCATCCCGCTCACCTACGACCCGGCCGCTCTCCCCGCCGACCTCCAGGAGCTCTTCCCGGCCCTGGCCGACTCCGTCGCGCTGCGCACCGACCTGGACCGCGCCGCGGTCGAGGCCCTGCTCACGCAGGAGGTGCAGGTCGCCGCGGCCGCGGCGGACGGGACGCTCGTCGCCCTCACGGCCGTGCAGGTGCCCGGAGTCCTCGACGACCTCTACGGCGAGTCCGCTGCGGACACTCCGCTCGGTCTCGGGTGGTCGGACGAGGTACCCACCTTCACGCTGTGGGCGCCGACCGCTCGCTCGGTCGCGCTCACGGTCTGGACCGGGGACGGCACGGGTCCGGGGGAGCGCATCCCCATGACCCGCAGCGACGACGGCTCGTGGTCCGTCACGACGAGCGCCGACCACCACGGAGCCCAGTACCTGTACGACGTCGAGGTGTACGTCCCGTCGACGGGCGTCGTCGAGCAGAACGCGGTGACCGACCCGTACTCGGTGGCGCTCACGACGAGCTCGACCCGCTCGGTCGCCGTCGACCTCTCCGACCCCGAGCACCGCCCGGACCTGTGGGAGCAGACACCCGCACCGGTCGTCGACCGTCCGGTCGACCGCAGCATCTACGAGCTGCACGTGCGGGACTTCTCCATCGGGGACCCGAGCGTCCCGGAGGAGGAGCGCGGCACCTACAAGGCGTTCACCCGCGACTCCGACGGCATGGCCCATCTGCGAGAGCTCGCCTCGGCGGGCATGAACACCGTTCACCTGCTCCCGACCTTCGACATCGCGACGATCGAGGAGGACCGTAGCGCCCAGGCGACGACCGGGGACCTCAGCGGCTTCGCCCCGGACTCGACCGAGCAGCAGGCGGCCGTCGCCGCGGTCGCGGCCGAGGACGGCTACAACTGGGGCTACGACCCCTACCACTTCCAGGTCCCCGAAGGCTCCTACGCGACGACCGAAGGCCAGGAGGGCGGGGCACGCGTCGCGGAGTTCCGGTCGATGGTCGGTGCACTGCACGGCAGCGGCCTCCAGGTGGTGCTCGACCAGGTGTTCAACCACACCGCGGCGAGCGGCCAGGCGGACACCTCGGTCCTCGACAAGGTGGTCCCGGGCTACTACCACCGCCTGGACGCCAACGGGTCGGTCCAGACCTCGACGTGCTGCCAGAACGTCGCGACCGAGCACGAGATGGCGCAGAAGCTCATGGTCGACTCGGTCGTCCTCTGGGCCCGCGACTACCGCGTGGACGGCTTCCGGTTCGACCTCATGGGCCACCACTCGGTCGAGAACATGCTCGCGGTGCGAGCCGGCCTCGACGAGCTCACGCTCGCCGACGACGGCGTGGACGGATCGTCGGTCTACCTCTACGGGGAGGGGTGGAACTTCGGGGAGGTCGCCGACAACGCGCTCTTCACGCAGGCTACCCAGGGGCAGCTCGGCGGGACGGGCATCGGGACGTTCTCCGACCGGCTGCGCGACGCCGTCCACGGCGGCAGCCCCGTCGACGGCGGCTCGCTCTTCCAGCAGGGCTTCGGCACCGGGCTGGCGACGGACCCGAACGGGAGGGCGACCAGCCTCGCCGACCCTGCGGTGGTCAACGACGGCTCGGCCGAGGAGCTGGCCGACCTCGCCCACCAGAGCGACCTCGTCCGGCTCGGCCTGGCGGGCAACCTCAAGAGCTTCTCGTTCCTCACGTCCGCGGGCACCGTCCAGCGCGGCGACGAGCTCGACTACCGCGGTGCTCCGGCCGGGTACGCGGACCAGCCGGAGGAGGTCGTCACCTATGTCGACGCCCACGACAACCAGACGCTCTTCGACATCCTCACGGTCAAGCTCCCTGTCGCCACGACGATGGCAGACCGGGTGCGGATGAACACGCTCTCCCTGTCGATGACGGCTCTCTCGCAGACCCCGTCGTTCTGGCACGCCGGCACGGACCTGCTGCGCAGCAAGTCCCTCGACCGGGACAGCTACAACTCGGGGGACTGGTTCAACGCGATCGACTGGACGGGCCAGACGAGCACGTTCGGTGTCGGCCTCCCGCCGGAGGAGAAGAACGGCGAGGCCTGGCCGTACTACGGTCCGCTGCTCGCCGACCCCGCGCTCGCGCCCGCGCCGGACGACATGGCTGCGTCCTCGGCCGCGGCGCAGGACCTGCTCCGCCTGCGCTACTCCACGCCACTCTTCCGTCTCGGTGACGCGGGGCTCATCACGCAGAAGGTCTCCTTCCCCGGTTCCGGGCCGGATGCGACGCCGGGCGTCATCGTCATGCGGATCGACGACACCGTGGGGACCGACGTCGACAAGGACCTCGACGGCGTGCTCGTGGTCTTCAACGCGAGCCCCCTGCCGGTCACCCAGGCCGTGGAGGGGCTTGCCGGGCACACGCTCAAGCTCTCGACCGTGCAGAAGCACGGGAGCGACGACGTCGTGCGCCAGACCGCCTGGAACAAGGCCACCGGTGAGGTGACCGTGCCGGCGCGGAGCGTCGCCGTGCTCACCGAGGCGCACAAGGGCAAGCCGGGGCACGGGAACCCCGGACATGGCGGTCCTGGGCACGGGAACCCAGGGCACGGGAATCCCGGACATGGACACCCGGGGCACGGGAACCCCGGACATGGAGACCCGGGGCACGGGAACCCGGGCAAGCCGGGGAAGCCGGGGAAGCCGGGGAAGCACGGCGCGCCCGGGAGGCCCGGGAAGCCCGGCACGCAGGGAAAGCCCGGCATGTCGGTGCGTGAGATGTCCCTGACCGCCGGCGGACGCCTGCAGCTCACTGCCGCGGGCTTCGCCGAGGGTGAGACGGTCCAGGTGTGGCTCCACTCGACGCCGCAGCTGCTCGTCGCGCAGACGGCGGACACGGACGGCGCCGTCGCCGTGGGCGTCGTCGTCCCGCGCAGCACGGAGGCCGGGGCGCACACCGTCCGGCTCGTCGGGCTCACGTCGGGCGCGGAGGTGTCCCAGGAGGTGACCGTCGCGCCGGTCGACGCAGCTCGCGGCGTCCTCGGGATGACCGGCTTCTCGGGCGGGATCGTCGCGGTCGCGCTGGCCCTCGTGCTCGCGGGCACCGGCGTGCTCCTCGTGGCCCGCGCGAGGAGGACCGAGCGCCTCGACGCGTGACGGACCCGTCAGTGCCGGACGGCTCGAGCCGTCAGCGGAAGACGACTGTCCGGTGGCCGTTGAGCACCACTCGGTGCTCGGCGTGCCACCGGACGGCGCGGGACAGCACGCGGCGCTCGACGTCCTGACCCAGGGCCACGAGGTCCTCGACCTTGCGGGTGTGGTCGACGCGCTCGACGTCCTGCTCGATGATCGGTCCCTCGTCGAGGTCTCCGGTGACGAAGTGGGAGGTGGCGCCGATGAGCTTGACGCCGCGGTCGTGCGCCTGGTGGTACGGCTTGGCTCCCTTGAAGCTGGGCAGGAACGAGTGGTGGATGTTGATGACCTGGCCCTCGAGCTCCCGGCACAGGTCGTCCGAGAGGACCTGCATGTAGCGCGCGAGGACGACGAGCTCGACGTCGAGCTCTCGGACGAGCTCCAGGAGGGCGGCCTCGGCCTCGGCCTTGGTCTCCCGCGTGACCGGGATGTGGTGGAAGTCCTTGCCGTAGAACTCCGTGAGCGCCTCGAGGTCGCGGTGGTTCCCGGCGACGGCGACGACGTCGATCGGCAGGCCCTCGGTGCGCTGGCGGAACAGCAGGTCGTTGAGGCAGTGCGCCGCCTTGCTCACCATGACGAGGGTGCGGACGGGGCGCCCGACGACGTCGAGGGTCCACGACATCGCGAAGGTCGAGGCAAGCTCCTCGAGCGCGCCGGCGAGCTCCTCGCGGGAGGCCGCGGACTCGACCTGGACCCGCATGAAGAAGAGGTTCGTGTCCGGGTCGCCGAACTGCTGCGACTCCGTGATGTTCCCCCCGTGCTCGGCGAGCAGGCCGGCGACGGCGTGGACGATGCCCGGTCGGTCGGGGCAGGAGAGGGTGAGCACCCAGTGGCTGGGCGCGTCCGAGGGCGCGGGGAGGGGGAGCGTGGTCACCGCACAAGGTTAGTGCCGCGCCCGTGGACCTCGGCCCGTGGCGCGGCGAAGTCTGCGACGATAGATCCATGAGCGACCTAGACATCACCATCGGACTTGTGACCGACGACGCCGCCGGTGAGCTCCTCACGCTGCGGCGCGCGGCGTTCGTCACCGAGGCCCAGGTCTACGGTGACCCGAACATCCCGCCGCTGACGCAGACGCTCAAGGAGCTGCGCGCCGACCTCGTCGCCGAGGGCGTCGTGACGCTGGGAGCCTGGGCCGGGACGCGCCTCGTCGGGTCGGTGCGCGTCGAGATCGAGGACGACAAGGCGACCCTCGGCCGCCTGGCCGTCGCCCCCGACCTCCAGGGCAAGGGCATCGGCACCCAGATGATGTTCGCCGTGCTCCCGCACCTGCCCGAGGAGACCAAGGAGATCTGGGTCTTCACCGGGAGGGACTCGAAGCAGAACCTCGCGATGTACCAGAAGGCCGGGTACGAGCACCAGCACGACCAGGTCGCCGGCGACCTCACGTACGCCTACCTCCGCAGGATCCTCGGCGACGCGGGTGCGGACGAGGAGATGGACGAGCCCGAGGCCGGCGCGGTCGAGCAGGAACGGTCCGGCGTCTAGCCACGAGGGCCGAGCCGACGACCGTTCAGGCGCCGTCGGCTAGGACGAGCGACGAGGAGCGAGGTCGGTCGCGCCGGTGATGGCCGCGATGATCTCCTCGTAGCTCACGTCGGCCGTGTGGAAGGTGCCGTTGTTGCGCCCCAGGCGCAGGACGACGATCCGGTCGGAGACGGCCTGGATGTCGGCCATGTTGTGGCTGATGAGCACCACGGCGTGCCCGCTGTCGCGGAGCCTGCCGATGAGGTTGAGGACCTCAGCGGCCTGGGACACCCCGAGCGCGGCGGTCGGCTCGTCGAGGATGACGACCTTCGGCTTCCCGAGCAGCGAGCGCGCGACGGCGACCGCCTGGCGCTGGCCGCCGGAGAGCTGCGAGACGGGCGTGCGGACCGAGGGCAGGCGTGCCGAGAGCGTCCGGAGCAGGCGGATCGCCTCCTGCTCCATGTAGCCGTCGGCGAGGAACGGTCCGTGCAGGGCCTCGCGGCCGAGGAACAGGTTGCTGACGATGTCGAGGTTGTCGCAGAGGGCGAGGTCCTGGTAGACGGTCGCGATCCCGAGGTCCTGCGACGCGCCGGGCGACGGGATGGTGACGGGGCGGCCCTCGAAGACGATCGTGCCGCCGTCCTGCGGGTGGACCCCGGCCATGACCTTGACGACCGTGGACTTCCCCGCGCCGTTGTCGCCGACGATGGCGACCACCTCGCCGACGTGGACGTCGAGGTCGACGTCGGTGAGGGCGTGGACGGCGCCGAAGCGCTTCGAGATCTTCTGCAGCGACAGGACGGGCCGCGTGCCCGGCTTCACGGGACCCGGGTTCTCGTGGGACTCGGTCACCGGTCCTCCTTCGTCGTCTCGTAGCTGAAGGTCGGAACCTCCAGCGCGGTGGCGCCCACGTCGGCGTGGATGCCGGCCTTGTCGATGGCGAGAGCGATCGCGCCACGGATCTCGGCGTCGTCCCCGAGCGTCCCGGTGACCACCTCCATCGACTCGGCGACGCCGGCGAGCGCGCTGCGCTCCACGGTGTCACGCAAGGGGTCGAGGAGGAGGTCGCCTGCGCGGGCGAAGTCTCCGCCGACGACGATCCGGCTGGGGTTGAGGAGGTTGCAGAGGTTCGCGACGGCGATGCCGATGTGGTGGCCGGCGTCGGCGATGACACGGCGGCACCCGAGGTCGCCCTCGAGCGCGAGGTTGATCATGTCGCGCATGGTCAGGACCCCGTGGCTGCCGCGCAACGACTCGAGGAGCACGTGCGCACCCGCCTGGGTCTCGAGGCAGCCGCGGTTCCCGCACCGGCAGATCGGTCCGTCCTCGTCGATCGTCATGTGCCCGATCTCGCCGGCTGTGCCCTGTGCGCCTGTGTAGACGTGACCGTCGATGATGATGCCGGCACCGATCCTCTGGGACACGCGGATGTAGACGGCCTGCTGGCAGCCCTGCGCCGCACCATAGCGCAGCTCGCCGAGCGCGCCCAGGTTGGAGTCGTTCTCGACGTAGACGGGCCGTCCGACCCGCTTGCGCATGACCTCGGCGACGGGGACGTTGTCCCAGCCGCGGAGGATTCCGGGGGTGCTCACCGTCGCGCGGCGGACGTCGATGGGCGCGGGGAGCCCGATCGTGACCGCCAGGACGTCGGTGCTCATCGCGTCGACGGACTCGAGCATGTCTGCGATGAGGAGTGCCGCGCGGTCGAGGCCTGCGTCGGCCCGGTGGTCGTTCCCGAGCGGGAGCTGGTGCTCGGTGATGATGGTCCCGCTCGCGTCGGCGAGCGCGACGCGCATGTGCCGGAGCGCGAACTGGACCCCGACGACGAGGCCGAGGGTCCGGGCGAGCGTGACGTGCTGAGCCCGGCGGCCGCTGCGGGTGCTCGGGGTGGTGTGGACGATGCCCGCGACGGCGAGCTCCTTGACGATGTTGGACACGGTCGCGGCGGAGAGCCCGGTCGCTCCGGCGAGCTCGACCTGGGTCAGCCCCCCGTAGTGCTTGATCGCCTCGACGATGCGGGCCCGGTTGGATTCGCGAAGCGAAGACTGCGACCCCGGTGTCGCTTGCTTTGCGTTCACAAAGAGAAGACTAGCCCTGCGGGCCCCCTGACGGCGTGAGACGCGCTTGGTCAGCGCGCGCCCGGGTGCAGTAGAGTTTTCCTCGTCGTGACTGGCGCAACCTGCAGCGTCCTGCGAGAGCGGACGTGAGGGCTTGGTGGACCACCACCGGGGAGCGACGCATTCTTCAGACTTCGGGTCGTTCGCCTGGGCCCCGGGTCACCGCACACGTGTGTGTGGTGCCCGGACGAGCAGGACCGGGCGCCACCCGCACAGCAGATGCCCGACTGAGCAGGTCCCACGACGGGATCCGCCTGCCGCCTCACGCTGCAAGGAGAAGCATGACTGCCCAGACAGACACGACCGTGATGAACAAGGGCCTCGCCGAGGTCGACCCGGAGATCGCCGCCGTCCTCGACGGTGAGCTCGATCGTCAGCGCGACACCCTCGAGATGATCGCGTCGGAGAACTTCGTGCCGCGCGCCGTCCTCGAGGCCCAGGGCTCCGTCCTGACGAACAAGTACGCCGAGGGATACCCGGGACGCCGCTACTACGGTGGGTGCGAGCAGGTGGACGTCGCCGAGACGCTCGCGATCACCCGTGCCAAGGCCCTCTTCGGTGCAGAGCACGCCAACGTCCAGCCGCACTCCGGTGCCACGGCCAACGCCGCCGTGCTGCACGCGCTCATCAACAAGGGCGACAAGATCCTCGGGCTCGAGCTCGCGCACGGCGGTCACCTCACGCACGGGATGAAGATCAACTTCTCCGGCAAGCTCTACGAGGTCTCCGCCTACGGCGTCGACCCCGACACCAACCTCGTCGACATGGACAAGGTGCGCGAGACCGCGCTCTCCACGCGCCCGGACGTCATCATCGGCGGCTGGTCCGCATACCCGCGTCACCTCGACTTCACGGCCTTCCGCTCGATCGCCGACGAGGTCGGCGCGAAGCTCTGGGTCGACATGGCGCACTTCGCCGGTCTCGTGGCCGCGGACCTGCACCCCAGCCCGGTCCCGCACGCCGACGTCGTGTCGTCGACCGTCCACAAGACCCTCGGTGGTCCGCGCTCCGGCTTCATCCTCTCGCGCGAGGCGTACGCGAAGAAGATCGACTCCGCCGTGTTCCCGGGCCAGCAGGGTGGTCCGCTCATGCACGTCATCGCCGCGAAGGCCGTCTCCTTCAAGATCGCCGGCTCCGAGGAGTTCACCGAGCGCCAGCAGCGCGTGCTGAGCGGGGCGAAGATCATCGCCGAGCGCCTCGTCGCACCGGACGTCACCGCAGCCGGCGTCTCGGTCCTCACCGGTGGTACCGACGTCCACCTCGTGCTCGTCGACCTGCGTGCCTCCGTCCTCGACGGTCAGCAGGCGGAGGACCTCCTCCACGCGGTCGGCATCACCGTGAACCGCAACGCGGTCCCGTTCGACCCGCGCCCCCCGCGCGTCACGTCCGGTCTGCGGATCGGGACGCCGGCGCTCGCGTCGCGCGGTTTCGGCGACGCCGAGTTCACCGAGGTCGCCGACATCATCGCCACCGCCCTCAAGGACGGTCAGGCGGCCGACGTCGACGCCCTCAAGGCGCGCGTGGACAAGCTCACGGGCGACTTCCCGCTGTACCCGGCGCTGCACCAGTACTGACGAGCGACCGGACCCGCACGGCTCGCCGCAGCCGCGCCGCCGACACCCGGCGGCGCGGCGGACGGGTGCCGCACGCGGTTTCCGCGAGGAGGAGAGAACGCTTGTGACTGCACAGATTCTTGACGGGAAGGCTGCGGCCGCCCAGATCAAGTCGGAGCTGACCGCACGGGTGGGCGCGCTCCGAGACCGGGGGATCGTCCCCGGTCTCGGGACCCTGCTCGTCGGCTCCGACCCGGGATCCACCTGGTACGTCGCGGGCAAGCACCGCGACTGCGCCGAGGTGGGGATCGAGTCCATCCGCGAGGACCTGCCCGCCGAGGCGACGCAGGACGAGATCGAGGCAGCGGTCCGGCGCCTCAATGACGACCCGGCCTGCACCGGCTATATCGTGCAGCTGCCCCTGCCCGCCGGGATCGACACGAACAGGGTGCTCGAGCTCGTCGACCCGGAGAAGGACGCCGACGGTCTGCACCCGACCAACCTCGGCCGCCTCGTGCTGCGCACGAGCGAGCCGGTCACGTCGTCCTTGCCGTGCACGCCCGCGGGGATCATCGACCTCATCGAGCGCAACGGCATCTCCCTCGCCGGGAAGCATGTCGTGGTCGTGGGACGGGGGACCACAGTAGGCCGGTCGATCGGCCTGCTTCTCACGCGCAAGGCGGTCAACGCGACCGTCACGCTCACGCACACGGGGACGCGCGACCTCCCGACGCTCCTGCGCTCGGCCGACGTGATCGTCGCGGCGGCGGGCGTCCCCGGGATCGTCCGGGCGCAGGACGTCGCGCCCGGCGCGGTCGTCATCGACGTCGGTGTGAGCCGCACGACGGACCCGGAGACGGGCAAGTCACGGGTGGTGGGTGACGTCGACCCGGCCGCCGTCGAGGTCGCCGGGTGGGTCTCGCCGAACCCGGGCGGGGTCGGACCGATGACCCGGGCGATGCTCCTCGCGAACGTCGTCGACACGGCCGAGCGGCTGGCGGCGGACGCCGGCTGAGTCTCGTCGCAGCGGCGAGGTGAGCGTGGTGCGCGTCACGCACGGCGGGGGCGGGCGCGGGGTCCGGGTGTCGGTGGGATGCGGTTGGATGGGCACATGCTCACCATCGCCTCAGTGAACGTCAACGGAGTCCGCGCCGCCTACCGCCACGGCATGGGGGAGTGGCTCGCCGACCGCAAGCCCGAGATCCTCCTCCTGCAGGAGGTCCGCGCCACGGACGAGATCCTCGAGGGCCTCCTCGGGGCAGGCTGGAACAGCGTCCACCAGGCCTGCGACATCAAGGGGCGTGCTGGCGTCGCCGTCGCGACGACACTCTCGTTCGAGGCCGTGCGGATCGGTCTCGGGAACGGTGAGCCCGAGGTCCCGGTCGACACCGGCCGGTGGGTCGAGGCCGACATCCGGCTCGCGTCCGGCGAGCTGGTCACGGTCGTCTCGGCCTACATCCACTCGGGCACGGCCGGGACGCCGAAGATGGACGAGAAGTACGCCTACCTCGTCAAGGTGACCGACCGGCTGCGCGAGATGTCCGCCGCGGGCGGCCACGTGGTCGTCGCCGGCGACCTCAACATCGCGCACACCAACGACGACATCAAGAACTGGAAGGGCAACCTCAAGGCCGCCGGGTTCCTGCCGGAGGAGCGCGCCTACCTCGACACGTGGTTCGACCTTGGCTGGGTCGACCTCGGACGGAGCCTCGCCGGTCCGGGCCCCGGCCCGTACACGTGGTGGTCGAACCGCGGGCAGGCGTTCGACAACGACTCCGGGTGGCGGATCGACTACCAGCTCGGATCTCCGGCCATCGCCGACGTCGCGTCCAACGCGCGCGTGGACCGCGCCCCGTCGCACGCCGAGCGGTGGAGCGACCACGCGCCGCTCCTCGTCGACTACGACCTCTAGCCGAGCGCGGAGCCGTCCCCCAGCGAGGATCTCGGCACGACGCTCAGAGTGCCGTCGCTCTCGAGGACCACTGCAGCGATCTGGTCGAGCCCTCCGTTCCCGGAGGAGCGGACCGCCTGTCGGAGGTCGGCCTCGGTCAGCCGCTCCGCCCGTAGCACGTCGTGGATCACCTGACCGTCGCGCAGCACCGTCGTCGGACGTGCCGTGACGACCGAGCGACCTCGCGGGAGATGCGCCGACGACCATGAGACGGCGATCTGGAGCGCGGCGAGGAGAGCCAGGGCGACGGCGCCCTCGGCCCACGAGACGTCCGCGCTGAGGAGGATCGTCGCCAGCGTCGAGCCCAGTGCCACCGTGACCACGAGGTCGAACGCGTTGAGCTTGGCGAGGGTCCTCTTCCCCGAGACCCGCAGGAGGACCACCAGCGTGACGTAAGCCGCCGTGCCGACGGCGAGGACGCGAAGGATGTCGGACCACGAGTCGAACCACATCCCTCGGTCCTACCACGGGCGGAGCCCGACCGCAGCGCCTCCTCCCGTCAGGGGCCGCCCCGCAGTGCGGAGATCGGTTCGATCGCCGCGGCCTTCATCGCCGGGTACAGGCCTGCGACGAGTCCGATCACCCCGCCCATGAGCGCTGCCCCGAGAGCCATGCGGACGTCGAGGATCGCGGTCCACTCCTTCGCGATGGACACGCCGACCACGACGAACACGCCGATGGCCGCTCCGATGAGACCGCCGAGGAGGCCGATGACGACGGACTCGACGACGAACTGACCGGCGATGTCCCGCCGTGTTGCGCCGAGCGCACGGCGCAAGCCGATCTCCCCACGCCGCTCCATGACGGAGAGGAGCGTCACGTTGGCGATCCCGAGCCCTCCGACGAGGAGGGCGACGGCTCCGAGGGCGAGGAAGATCGCATTGATGTCGGCCTGGACGTCCTGCCGCAGATCGGACGGTCTCGGCGGGGCGGCGACGGAGAAGGAGTCCGGGTTGTCCGGGTCGAGTGCGATCGGAGCCTGCTCCGCCACGAGCGGACCTGCGCCGGTCGTGATCCTGATCTGGAGCTCCTCGCTCGTCGTCGTGCCGAAGTCGGCGAGCGCCGTGCCCATCGGGAGGATGACCGAGTCGAGGAGGTCGCTGCGGCGCTGCACGCCGGAGACGATCCCGATGACGGTGTAGTTGGTGTCGCCGAGGAAGATGCTCGGCTGGCTCTCGAGACGGTTGATGCCCAGCTTGTCGGCAGCGCGCTCCCCGAGGACGACCACACGGTCTTCACGGTCGCTGTGGCCGTCGTCGAGATACCGACCGGTGACCACGCGCCCGCGGACCGCGTCGAGCAGGCCTCCGGAGGAGGCGACGACGGGTGTGGTGCTGGTCCGGGCGGCGGACGGGTCGTTGACGGGGACCGCGGTCACGGCGAGCCCGCCGGTGTCGACCGACGCGACGAGGCCGGCGGCCTCGACACCGTTGAGACGCAGCACACGCTCCGGCGCGTCGAGCGGCACCGTCCGGGTGGCCCTGGACTTGCCTGACATCGTCGGCGACGACTCGGCCTCGATGACGACCTGGGTCGCGGCGACGGCGTCAAACTGGGCGCTGATCTGACCGGCGGCCGTCTGTGCCAGTCCCACGGTCACGACGACGGAGCCGATGCCGAGCACGGTACCGAGGATGGTGAGGAGGAGCCGTCCCGGTCGTGCGCCGATCCCGTGCGCCGCCTCGGAGAAGAGGTCCCGGGCGGAGAAGCGGTCACAACGGTCCGAGAGGTGGACACGTGTCTCGCCGCTGGGCGGTACCGAGCGCGGAGAGCGGACGGGCCCCCGCGCGACGCGGCGGAGTACGCCCCGGAGCCGGGTGGGAGTGTCCTCGGTCTGCGCGGTCATCCGAGCTCCTCCAGCTCTCCGTCGGCGATGCGCACCCGGCGTCCGGCGCGGGCGGAGACGGCGAGGTCGTGCGTGATGACGACGAGGGTGAGGCCGTCGTCATGGAGCTCGTCGAAGAGGTCCATGATCCCGGCCGAGCTCTTCGTGTCGAGGTTTCCGGTCGGTTCGTCCGCGAGCAGCAGCTTGGGGCTCGCGACGACCGCCCGCGCGATGGCGACCCGCTGTCGCTCGCCGCCCGAGAGCGTCGCGGGCGTGAACTGGACCCGGTGGTCGAGGTGCACGCGTGCGAGAGCGCGCCGCGCTCGGTCCTCGCGCTCCGCACGCGGGACACCGCTGTACAAGGTCGCGAGGAGGACGTTGTCGAGGACGGTCCGGTGGGGCAGCAGGTGGAACGACTGGAAGACGAAGCCGATGCGCCCACCCCGCAGCGCCGCGCGCCGAGACTCGGACGCCGTCCCGGTCGGCATGCCGTCGAGCCGGTACTCGCCGGTCGTCGGGCGGTCGAGGAGCCCGAGGATGTGCAGGAGCGTCGACTTCCCGGAGCCGGACGGCCCGATGATCGAGAGGTAGTCTCCCGGGTCGACGCGGAGGTTCGCGCCACGCAGCGCCTGCACCCCGGGGAAGGACCGTGTCAGGTCGACGAGCTCGACGACCGGGGTCCTCGTCGGCACGACCGCCGCGATCGCCTCCGTCGCGACGTCGCCCGTGGCCGTCACCGGCCGACCACGACGAGGTCGTCCGCCGCGAGGGGCTCGGCGGACGAGACGATCTCGACGTACCCGTCGCCGGCGACGAGGCCGGTCTCGACCGTGATGATCTCGGTCGAGCCGGAGGGCGTCTGCCTCTCGACGCGGGACTCTCCGCCAGGACCGGCGGTGAGGGCCGCTGCGGGGACCGCGAGGACGGCGTCGCCCGTCGAGCTCACGGGGATGGTGATCCGCACGTTCGTCCCCTGCAGCGCGGTCGCCTGCTCCGGGGTGAGGGCGTCCGGGACGAACGTCACCGTGAGACGGTCGGAGGTCGCTCCGGTCCCGGTGGAGCTCTCGCCCTCGGCAGCGTCTCCGTCGGCGCTCGCGGACGCGGCGGTGATCTCGGAGATGGTCGCACGTCCCTCGGTGCCGTCGGGGAGCTCGAACGTGCCGACGAGACCGACGGCGAGCAGCTCGGCCTCCGACGGTGCGACGGAGCCCTGGACCACGAGGTTGGCGCTGGAGACGCTCATGATCGCCGTCGTCGCGGTGACGGTGTCGGCGCGCTCGATCGCCACCGAGTCGACGCGGCGAGGGAGCGACGAGAAGTAGGCGACCTCGCTCGCCGGCAGGTGGGTGAGCGTGTCCTCGAGAGCCTCGGCGAGGTCTGCCTGCGCGTCCTTGACCGACTGGCTCGCGCTGTTCCGGGCGGTCGTCTCGGCAGTGGTGCTCGGGGTGGCGAGCGTCGCGTCCCGCTGGGCGACGGCGAGCGTCAGCGCCTCCTGCGCCGGCGCCGGGTCTTCTCCTGCCGGGACCGCGGCGAGCGTCCGCTCCGCGTCGTTGACCGCGTTCTGAGCGGCGATGATGTCGACCTGCTCCGCGCCGGTCGCGGCCGCGGTGAGGGCGGCCTGGGCGCTCGCGAGCATGTCCTTGGCGCTCTGGACGGCATCGCGTGCCGCGGCGACCGCTTCCTCTGCGGCCTCGTCAGGGCTCGGGGACGGGTACCCGACCGCGACGTAGAGCCTGTCCACCGCTGCGGCCGTGTCGGCGTCGTAGAGGTCCGACTCCTCGGTGCCCGGGTCGATCCCGAGCGCCGAGAGCGCCTGCTTGAGCTGGACGACGTCCGGTCCGGCGACGCCGACGCGCAGCGTCCTGTATGCGGGGAGCGCGCCAGGCAGCGTGATGACTGGACGCCCCGCGATCTCGAGGAGGATCGAGGCGGGCTCGAGCGTGGCTCCGACCTCGGGCACGGCACCGGTGACGACAGCAGCCCCGCTGAGCTCGCTCGTCTCGATCCGCACCTCGTCGGCCTCGTCGTACAGGACGTCGGCCCGGGTCGTCACCGCGTTCGACACGACCCGGCTCTCGACGGGGATCGTGATGAGCCCCGCGGCGGGCGGCTTGGCGAGGGCGTCGGCCTCGGCCGGGTCGAGGACGAACCTGCTGAGGACGATGCCGGAGGTGAGCGCGAGCACGGCGACCACGGCGACGAGCCAGATGACGCGGTGCCCCTGGAGCGCGGAGCCGCCGGGCGTGGCGCCGGTCGAGGGCTCGACGTCGGAGGCGGGCGTGGCCGTCGCCGCTCTCCGTCGGAAGGAGACGCGGCGCATCACTCGGACTCGCTGCTCTCGACCGCGGCGATGAACGCGTCGAGCTGTGCCTTGTGGTCGGTGACGAACTGCTTCTCGAGCTCGTGCTGGACTGTCGTCAGCTCGTCGGAGTAGCTGATCTCTTCCTTGCACGCGAAGTCGGCGGTCGCGGTCGCGATCTCGACCTCGCGGACCTCGGCGAGCGCTTCGTCGCTCGGGCCGTTCCACGACTCGGGCGACTCCTCGACGACGTCCATGTTCTCCCACAGCGCGTTCTGCGCCTCCATGACGCTCGTCTGGGCGTCGTCGGGCGTGGCGAAGTCCGTGTAGCCGGCGTCCGCCATGCAGTCGGCCCACTTCGTGTTGAGCTCGACGACCCGCGGGTCGTCCATCTGCTTCTCCCAGAGGGCGTTCATCGCGTCCATGAGCTCGGCGTGCGCCGGGTCGCTGAAGAGGTCACCCGTCATGTCGACCTCGTGGGACGCGGCGCCCTGGCAGCCGGCGTCCTCCCAGCGGTACTCGTACTCCATCGCTTCTTCCTCGGTCATCTCGGACCACACGTCGGGGCCGTAGAGGGCCTCGTTGTACGCGGCCTGAGCGCCTTCGGACAGCGACGCGATGTAGTCCGCGTTGGGGTCCTCGTCAGACTCCTCAGGCTCGTCGACGGGCTCCTCTTCCGTCGCCGACATGCCGTAGCCGTTCTTCGCGACCCACTCGGCGGTCTCCCGGTCGACGATCTCGTCCTCGGACGCCCAGTCGTAGTCGTCCTCCGAGACCTCGATGGGGATGTACTCGAAGCCCTTCTCGCTCATGCACGTCGCGATGAGGTTCTCCATCTCGACCTGGTCGGCGGCCATGGCGGCGGGGTCCATCTCGAACAGCGTGCCCATGTACTCCTCGAGGGGGCTCCCGCTCGCCCCCTCGGCGGGGTCCCCGCTGTCGTCGGAGCAGCCCGTGAGCAGCAGCAGCGTGGCCACGCTGAGGACGGAGAGGGAGCGGAGCGCGGGGGAACGGACCATGGGAGGACTCCTCGTGCGGGCAAGCGTGCACGCCAGGTAGTTGAAAAGGGGAATACCACGCTTCGCGTGACGAAGCAACCCTAGTGGCGTCGTCAGCGGGCGGGTATCCACCCAGAGGAGGAGATCCGACGCGTCGACGCCCGCCATCCCCTACCTGAGGATGACAACGTCCCGTCGCAGGTCAGACGGGCGACAGCCCGAGCGAACGGCCCGCCAGCCCGCGGGAGCGCGAGGCGAGCGACCGGGCGATGCCGCGCAGCGCGACGGCACCCGGCGAGTCCGGCGCAGACAGGACGATCGGCAGCCCGACGTCGCCTGACTCGCGCAGCGCCACGTCGAGCGGGATCTGCCCGAGGAGGTCGACGCTCGTCCCGGTGAGCGAGCTGAGGTTCTCCGCGACCCGCTGCCCGCCGCCCGCACCGAAGACCTCGAGGCGTGACCCGTCCGGCTGCTCGAGCCACGACATGTTCTCGATGACCCCGGCGAGTCCCTGGTTCGTCTGCGTCGCGACCGACCCGGCGCGCTCTGCCACCTCGGCGGCGGCGACCTGCGGCGTCGTGACGACGACGATCTCGCTTGACGGGAGGAGCTGGGCCACCGAGATCGCGATGTCCCCCGTGCCGGGCGGCAGGTCGAGCAGGAGCACGTCGAGGTCGCCCCAGAAGACGTCGGAGAGGAACTGCTCGAGGGCGCGGTGCAGCATCGGGCCACGCCACACGACGGGCTGGCCCACGGGGACGAACATCCCGATGGACACGACCTTGATGTCGTGCGCGATCGGTGGCAGGAGCATGCTGTCGACGCGGGTCGGCTGGTGCGTCACGCCGAGGAGCCGAGGGATGGAGAAGCCGTAGATGTCTGCGTCGAGCACCCCGACCTTGAGGCCGTCCGCGGCCATCGCCGCAGCGAGGTTCGCCGTGACGGTCGACTTCCCGACGCCGCCCTTGCCCGAGGCGATCGCGTACACCTTCGTGAGGGAACCAGGCTTGGCGAACGGGATCTGCGGGTCCCCGGCACCTCCCCGGAGCATCGACCGCAGGCCGGCGCGCTGCTCGGCGCTCATCACGCCGAGCTCGACCACGACGTCCTCGACACCGTCGACCGAGAGACCGGCGAGGGTCACGTCCCGCGTGAGCGTCCCCTTCATCGGACAGCCCGCGACGGTGAGATCGATCCCGACGACCGCCCGTGCGCCGCTCGCGGTCGCCTGGAGCTCGACGGACCGCACCATCCCCAGCTCGGTGACCGGGCGACGGATCTCCGGGTCGATCACCCGTGTCAACGCCTCACGGACGGCCACCTCGAGAGCGTCGAGGTGTGCAGTGGCCGGTGCAGACGGTGAATCAGGCATGCGCCCATCGTACGCAGCGCGCCACGGCGTCAGGTGTGCGGTTCGTCCCGGCCGACGGACGGCTCGGTCACGTTCGCTCGGGAGTCCTTCTCCACATCGCGCTCGGAGTGCTTCGCATCGAGCTCCTCGAGGAGGTTGCGCATCTCCGACCGCACGAAGTCGCGGGTCGCGACCTCGTTGAGGGCGATCCGCAGCGCCGCCATCTCCCGGGCGAGGTACTCGGTGTCGGCGAGGTTGCGCTCGCCGAGCTGACGGTCCTGCTCCGCCGTGACCCGGTCGCGGTCCGTCTGACGGTTCTGGGCCAGGAGGATGAGCGGCGCCGAGTACGACGCCTGGAGCGAGAGCATGAGGGTCAGCGCGGTGAAGCCGTTGGCCGCCTTGTCGAAGCGGAGCTCCGGTGCGGCGATCGTGTTCCACAGGAGCCACGCGATGCAGAACACCGTCATGTACATGAGGAAGCGAGGCGTCCCCATGAACCGTGCGATGCCCTCCGCGATCCGTCCGAAGGCATCCTGCTTGAACTTGATCTGCGGGATGAGGAGCCCGCGCCGCGACTCCTTCGGTGTGTCGAGGCGCTCAACCACGGCGACCACCCGCTCGCATCGATCGTGGGGGAGTGGGGGCGCTTGCGTGCTCGCTCGACCCCGCGCTCGCAGCCGGGGCGTCGCTCACGCTCGCGTGCTCGGAGTCGTCCGTCTCGCGCCAGTCCTCGGGGAGCATGTGGTCGAGGGCATCGTCGACGCTCACCGCGCCGAGGAGCCGACGCTCCGAGTCGAGCACGGGCAGGGCGAGCAGGTTGTAGGCGGCCAGGAGCCGGGCGACGCGGCCCAGGGGCGCGTCGGTCGTGACGTGCTCGATGTCGGAGTCCATGACGGCACCGAGCGGCTCGTGCGGAGGCTCGCGCAGCATCTTCTGGAAGTGGACGACCCCGAGGAAGCGCCCCGTCGGGGTCTCGAGCGGGGGACGTACGACGAAGACCATGGAGGCGAGCGCCGGGGAGAGGTCCGCGCGCCGCACGTGCGCCATCGCCGCGGCGATCGGTGTCTCCGGCGACAGGACGACCGGTTCCGTCGTCATCATCCCGCCGGCGGTGTTCTCGGCGTACCCGAGGAGCCGGCGCACCCCGCGGGCCTCGTCCGGCTCCATGAGCTCGAGCAGCTGGGCGGCCTGGTCGTCCGAGAGCTCGTGGAGGAGGTCTGCCGCGTCGTCGGGCTGCATCGCCTCGAGGACGTCGGCTGCTCGGTCGTTGCCGAGGGACGAGAGGATGGAGACCTGGTCGTCGCCTCCGAGCTCCTCGAGCACGTCGGCGAGACGCTCGTTGTCCAGCGCGGTGGCGACCTCGACGCGACGCGTCGTCCCCAGCTCGTGGAGCACGTCGGCGAGCGCCGCGGGCTTGAGGTCGTCGTAGGCCGCGAGGAGGAGCGCAGCACCCTGCGCGCTCGAGCTGTCGGCGAGCCCCGTGACGGCCTCGACGTCGACGACGAGCGTGTGTCCGCGACGGCGCAGGCCGAGGGCGCTCTTGCCCGTGGGTGCACGACGGACGAAGAGCCGCTTGACCAACCAGTCGCCGGTCCGCTGCTGCTCGATCGCGAGGTCTTCGATCGTCGCGGTCCCTGACCCGTCGACGAGCTCGACGGTCCGGTCGAGGAGCTCTCCGACGGCGAGGGTCTCCATGAGACGCTGCTCGAACCGCCGCATGTTGAGGAGACCCGTGCTGATGACCTGGCCTGCGTCGATGCTCGTGACGCGGGTCAGCGGGAGGAACACCCGCCGGCGGCCGGGCACCTCGACGACGAGGCCGACCGCCCGGGGGGCACCCTTGGGACGGATGAGGACGA
The DNA here is from genome assembly GCF_040012415.1 of Sanguibacter sp. 25GB23B1. Taxonomy (NCBI): domain Bacteria; kingdom Bacillati; phylum Actinomycetota; class Actinomycetes; order Micrococcales; family Sanguibacteraceae; genus Sanguibacter; species Sanguibacter sp. 25GB23B1. The sequence goes on along the minus strand of NZ_JBDYKL010000033.1, from coordinate 31,146 downwards.
CGACGTCGCGCACTCGGCCGACCTGGTCGCCGATGGGATCGAAGACCAGTGTTCCGGCGAGACGCGCGACAAAGACCTGGGTTCCGACGCTGCTCACGACCGTAAGCCTATGCTGCCCGTGGCGTCCGGGTGGGCTGTGCGGGAAGATGGACCATGAGCATGTCCAGGAGCACCACCCCGCCCAAGCTGCCGACCCTCCCACGGGGCGACCAGATCGCTGCGTTCTTCACGTACCTCGACGCACAGAAGGGCGTCGAGCTGCTGTCGGACAAGGGTTTCCCCGTCCAGCACGTGACGATCGTCGGCACGGACCTCAAGATGGTCGAGCGGGTGACCGGCCGGCTGACCTACTCGCGCGTCGCGGCTGCTGGCCTCGCCTCCGGGGCGTGGTTCGGCCTGTTCGTCGGGCTCGTGCTGTCGCTCTTCGGCGGTGAGACGACCGCGCTCCCGATCTTCGCGGCCATCGGCATCGGTGCAGGCTTCGGTCTGCTCTTCTCGGTCCTGTCCTTCACGATGACGCGCGGCAAGCGCGACTTCACGTCGGCGAGCCAGATCGTCGCGTCCTCGTACGCCCTGCTGTGCGACCACGAGCGGGCCGGCGAGGCGTCCCGCATCCTCGAGGACCACCACGCGTCAGGGCTCGGCGCGGGCCAGGCGTGGCCCCCTGCCGCAGCGGTGCCGAGCGCCGGAGCCGGGGCGCAGTCCTCCGCGGTCCCCGCCTCTCCGCCGGCCGCTCCCGAGCCGTCGCGACCGCTCCCCGAGCCCCGCTACGGCGTCCGCACCCCGGACGGTCTGCCGCCGAAGCCGGCCGGGACGCAGTCGAACGACAGCAGCGCGCAGGACGCCCGCTAGGACGCCCCGCGCACTCCCGGGCGCTCAGCCCCGCAGCGACGCCATCCAGCCCTCGACGTCCTCGGGCCGTCGAGGGAGCGCCGCAGAGAGGTTCTCGTTCCCGGTCGCGGTGATGAGGACGTCGTCCTCGATGCGGATGCCGATCCCGCGGTACTCCTCCGGGACGGCGAGGTCGTCGCTCTTGAAGTAGAGACCGGGCTCGATGGTGAAGACCATCCCGGGCTCGAGCCGAGCGTCGAGGTACATCTCGCGTCGCGCCTGGGCGCAGTCGTGGACGTCCATGCCGAGGTGGTGGCTGGTGCCGTGCACCATCCACCGGCGGTGGAACTGTCCCTCCGGGAGCAACGACTCCTCGGCGGTGCTCGGGAGGATGCCCCAGCTCGCGAGCCGCGCGGCGATGACCTCCATCGCCGCCGCGTGGACGTCGGAGAACTTCGCGCCGGGCCGGGCGACGGCGAAGGCGGCGTCCGCGGCGTCGAGGACCGCCGTGTAGACGCGTCGCTGGACGTCCGTGAACGTGCCGTCGACCGGCAGGGTGCGGGTCACGTCGGCCGTGTACAGCGACTCCACCTCGACACCCGCGTCGAGCAGGACGAGGTCGCCGCTGCGCACGACGCCGTCGTTGCGGATCCAGTGCAGCGTCGTCGCGTGGTCGCCCGCCGCCGCGATGGTCTCGTAGCCGACCGTGTTCCCCTCGAGCCGGGCGTGCGCGTCGAACGTCGTCTCGATGACACGCTCGCCGCGGCGGTGCGTCGTCGCACGCGGCAGTGCGCGGACGACCTCGGCGAAGCCCTCGACCGTGCGAGCCACGGCCTCGCGCATCTGTCCGACCTCGTGCTCGTCCTTGATGAGCCGGAGCTCGGAGAGCGCCTCGGCGAGCTCCGCGTCGACGTCCGTCGCCTCGGCCTCGTCGGTGGTCTCCTCGGCGCCTGCGATCGCCCGCAAGGACTCGACGAGGATCTCGGTGCTCTGGTCGGCGCCGGGCACGACGCGCAGGCGGACGCCGCCCGGGCCGGCGTCCTTCGCGATCGCGTCGGGAAGGTCGTCGATGTGCGCAGCACGGATGCCGGTCAGCCGGGCCACGTCGTCGAGGGACGGGCGCGCGCCGACCCAGAACTCGCCGTAGCGCGAGTCCGCGTAGAACTCCTCTGTGTCGCGCGGGGCGAGCGGTCGCACGTAGAGGACGGCCTCGTGGCCTCCCGGCGTCAGGCCGTCCTCGCCCGTGACCGGGTGCAGCACGAGGACTGCGTCCGGCTCCTGGTCCGTGCCGAACCCGGTGAGGTGCGCGAACGCCGTGTGCGGTCGGAAGCGGTAGTCGGTGTCGTTCGAGCGCTGCTTCAGCGAACCGGCCGGGATGACCAGACGGTCGCCGGGGAACGTCGCCGAGAGGGCGTCACGCCGGGCCGGCGTGAACGCTGCGGCGGCGGACGGCTCCGTCGTGATCTCCGTCCGTGGCTCCCAGGCGCTCGTGATGAACGAACGGAAGGCCTTCGAGACGGGGCGCTGCGAGCGGTTGCTCCCGCGGTCGTCGAGCGGCTGGCCTTCCGGAGAGGTGGGGGTGGCATCCTGTGGGGTGGTGTCCGAGCTCATGGGACCATCTTCCCACCTCGACCGTGCGCGGGTCTGTCCGGCTGGTCGCTCCGGGATCTCGGTGGCCGCCGCAGGGCCGTGGCGTGAGTTCGGACGGGTGCGCTGAAAGTACAGTGTCCCTGTGCTCAAGGACCCCCTCATCGACCTCCATACCCATTCCACGGCGTCGGACGGGACGGAGAGCCCGTCGGTCCTCGTGGAGCAGGCCGCCCTGGCAGGGCTGACCGTGGTCGGCCTCACCGACCACGACACGACGGCAGGCTGGGCGTCCGCCGAGGAGGCTGCGCGGCGCATCGGGATCGCGCTCGTCCGCGGCGCGGAGATCTCCGCGCGGGCCGACGGCGTGAGCGTCCACCTCCTCAGCTATCTCCACGACCCCGAGCACCTCGCGCTCCGCGAGCAGAACGAGCGCGTCCGCGCCGCCCGCACCGAGCGTGCCCGCACGATGGTCGACCGGCTCGGTCGTGACTACGCGCTCTCGTGGGACGACGTCATGAACCACACCGAGCCGGGTACGACGATCGGCCGCCCGCACATCGCCGACGCCCTGGTCACGGCGGGGTATGCGACGGACCGTTCCGCGGCCTTCGCGACGATGCTGCGCCCCGGCACGCAGTACTACGTGCCGCACTACGCGCCGGACGTCATCGACGCGATCCGTGCGGTGCGTGCCGCTGGTGGTGTCGCGGTGTTCGCGCACCCGGGCGCCGACGTGCGCGGGCGCGTTGTCCCCGACGCGGTCATCGAGGAGATGGCCGAGGCGGGCCTCGTCGGTCTCGAGGTCCGGCACCGGGACAACAGCCCTGCCCAGCAGAAGCGGCTGAGCGAGATCGCGGTGTCTCTCGGGCTGCTCGTCACCGGGTCGAGCGACTACCACGGTGCGGGCAAGCCGAACGTGCTCGGTGAGAACACCACGAGCCCCGACGTCCTCGACGCGATCGAGGAGCTCGGCAGCATCGCGGTGGTCCGACCGTGAGCGACATCATCCACCTGCGGCTCTTCACCGAGGTCTTCATCACGCTGTTCGTCATCATGGACCCGCCCGGGACGGTACCGATCTTCCTCGGGCTCACCGGGGCCATGACCCACAAGCAGCGGTCCCACGCTGCGCGGACCGCGATCTTCGTCGCGGCCGGTGTGATCGTCAGCTTTGCACTCTTCGGCCAGCAGCTGCTCAGCTATATGCACATCTCTCTCCCCGCGCTCCAGGCGTCGGGCGGCCTGCTGCTCCTGCTCATCGCGATGGAGCTGCTCACCGGGAAGATGGAGGAACCGCAGCCGGGTGCGAAGGGCGTGAACGTCGCCATGGTCCCGCTCGGGACACCGCTGCTCGCTGGACCGGGTGCGATCGTCGCGTCGATGCTCTTCGTCCAGCGCTCGGACGGGTCGGCGCGCGACTGGCTGTCTATCGCGCTCGCGTTCACGCTCGTCTGCGTGTGCCTCTGGGCCGCGATGCGGTTCGCGAACATCGTCCACAAGGTCCTGGGCGAGAGCGGGACGCTCCTCGTCGCGCGCATCGCCGGTCTGCTCCTCGCGGCGATCGCCGTCCAGCTCATCGCCGACGCCGTCACCGCGTTCGTCCAGGCCGCCTAGCTGCACCTCTCGGGTGGCGTCCAGGGCGGGCGCTGCCCCGGGGTGCCGCACTGCAGCGGCCACGACGACGGATGCCGCCCGCCCCTCTCACCGCGACTGCGGGAGGAGGAGCGAGCGGCATCGGTCGTGCTGCCGTTCTGCGTGAGGTGGTGTCAGGAGGCGTCGGTGCTGGGCGTCGTCACGGACTGCCCGCCCTCTGAGCCCTGGGCACCCTCGGTGCTGCTGCTGCGCGTGCGGCGACGGTTGCGGTTGCGGCGCGGCCTGGTGGACTCGCCGTTCTCCGCCTTCACGCTAGGTGCCGTGTTCGAGGCGGGGCCGGCGGTGCTCGTCGTCGTGGCGTCGTCGGCGGGAGGCGCCGTGCGGGCGTCGCCCGTGGCACCCTGCGTCGAGCGCTCGCCGCCACGCGTCCGGGGACGACGCTCGCCGTCGCGCGGAGCGGAGCGTGCACCGCCTGGACCGCTGCTGCGCGAGCCGCCATCACGCGAGCCGCCGCTGTCTCGCGGACCGCTGTCGCGCGCCGGCTTGCCGCCACGCTTGCCCGTCTCGCCGAGATCTTCGAGCGTCTCGGCCCCGAGGCCCGCACGCGTCTGCGCGGACTTGGGCAGGCGCCCCTTGGTGCCCTCGGGGATGTCGAGGTCGGTGTAGAGGTGCGGCGACGTCGAGTACGTCTCGACGGGCTCGGGGATGCCGAGGTCGAGCGCCTTGTTGATGAGCGACCACCGGGGCATGTCGTCCCAGTCGACGAATGTGACGGCCGTGCCCTTGTTCCCGGCGCGACCGGTGCGACCGGTGCGGTGGAGGTACGTCTTCTCGTCCTCGGGGCACTGGTAGTTCACGACATGCGTCACGTCGTCGACGTCGATGCCGCGGGCCGCGACGTCGGTGGCGACGAGGACGTCGACCTTGCCGTTACGGAAGGCGCGCAGCGCCTGCTCGCGCGCTCCCTGGCCGAGGTCGCCATGGATGGCGCCGGCCGCGAAGCCGCGCTCCGTGAGGTCGTCCGCGACCTTTGCCGCAGTGCGCTTGGTGCGTGCGAACACGATCGACAGGCCGCGCCCGTTCGACTGGAGGAGGCGCGCGAGCACCTCGACCTTGTCGAGAGCGTGGGCCCGGTAGACGACCTGCTTGATGTTCTTGACCGTCTGCCCGCCGTCGTCCGGGTCGTTCGCACGGATGTGGGTCGGCTGCTTCATGTACTTGCGCGCCATGGTGACGATCGCGCCGGGCATCGTCGCCGAGAAGAGCATCGTGTGACGGACCGCCGGCGTGCGGGCGAGGAGCTTCTCCACGTCGGGCAGGAACCCGAGGTCGAGCATCTCGTCCGCCTCGTCCAGCACGACGCACTGGGCACGGGTGAGGTTGAGGTGGCCCTGGTTGAGCAGGTCGATCATCCGCCCGGGGGTCCCGACGACGACCTCGACGCCCTGCGCGAGGGCGGTGACCTGGGGCTCGTACGCCCGGCCGCCATAGAGCTGGATGACGCGGACGGACCGCTTGGCCGAGGCTGCGGTGAGGTCCTTGGCGACCTGGACCGCGAGCTCGCGCGTCGGGACGATGACGAGAGCCTGCGGCTTGCCGGGAGCGGGCAGCTCCTCGAAGCCCGGCTCGCCCGGTGCGACGACGCGGTGCAGGAGCGGGATGCCGAAACCGAGCGTCTTGCCCGTCCCGGTCTTCGCCTGGCCGATGATGTCGTGGCCGGCCATCGCCACGGGGAGCGTCATGGCCTGGATGGGGAACGGGGCGGTGATCCCCGCGTCGGCCAACGCCTCGACGATCTCGGGGCGGACGCCGAAGTCGCTGAAGGTCGCGTCAGCAACCTGGATGCTGCTGGAAGTGCTGGTCACGTTGCCTCATGTGTGTCTGGGCGGCGCCACACGTCGCTGCGAGGCTCTGGCGTGAGAGATGATCACGACGATCCGGGCGCAGGACGGGCATGCTCGCCTGTGGCCGGCAGCCGATCGTGAGTATGCGGTGTCGGGGCTGACGCGCTCTGGCGAGCGTGCAGTCCGACCATGGTCGAGACGACCGGGCAACCGATGTACGGGGTCAGTCTATCGGACGGTGGGCTTCGGGCGTGTGAAGGGCGTCACCGCGTGGCGGTGACGCCCTCCACCCGGCGTGGTCCGCGCCGGGGACCTCGGGCATCCGTCCGTCAGCGTCCGGCCTATTCTGGAGGGATGAACGACGTGAGCACGACGCCCGCCGAGACGACCCGCGACGGCGCGGGAGACCAGCCCGTCCCTGGTCCCGAGACTCTGACGACCCAGGACGCCGGCGCGACCGACGTGCTCCAGCTGCTCGGCCTCATCGCCTTCACCGAGCTGGCGACCTTCACCCGGCTCGCGGCCGTCGCCGCGGGAGCGCCGACGCCCACGCAGCACCTCCATCTCGTCCGGCTCGCCGGCGCCGCGCTCGACCGGCAGGAACGCATCCTGCGCCGGATCACCGAGCTCGGCGGCGACGCCGACGCCGAGATGCTCCAGTTCACGGGCACGTTCGACGACTACGACTCGCGCACCGAGCCGCAGACCTGGTGGGAGGGCGTGCTCAAGGGATACGTGGGCAACGGTGTCGCGGACGACTTCTGCCGCATCGCCGTCGACGGGCTGGACGAGCAGACCCGGGCCGTGGTCGTCGAGGTCCTCGACGACAACCGCAGCGCCGAGCTCTCGGTCGCGGTGCTCGGGGAGGCGTCGGGCGCGGACACCGTCCTCGCCTCACGTCTCGCGCTCTGGGGCCGGCGCCTCGTGGGCGAGGCGCTCGGCCTGGTCCAGCACCTGCTCGGCTCCCACCCGGCGCTCGGCCGGCTCGTCGTGGAAGGGGCGCGCAGACGACAGGACGCCGCCGAGGCCGACCAAGCGTGGGTCTTCTCTCAGCTCACTGCTGAGCACACCCGTCGGATGGGGCGTCTCGGTCTCGCTGCCTGAGCGGCCTGGGTGCGGCTCGCGGCCGGCCCGGGGAGGGCGGCCGCGAGCGGTGCTGCTGTGGTGCGTCGACGCTCCGGACGACTCAGATGGAGCCGAAGCCGACCTTGCGCTGCTCCTCGGTGCCGATCTCGACGTAGCCGATCGTCGCGGACGGGACGAGGATCTTGCGTCCCCGAGAGTCGGTCAGCTCGAGGACCGGGCCTCCGCTCAGGGCGTCCGTGACGGCCTTGGTGATCTCTTCCGCCGTCGCGTCGGACTCGACGGTGAGCTCACGTGCCAGGTTCTGAACGCCGATCGTGATTTCCACAGGGTCCCACTTTCCGTTGGTGCGAGAGCTGACTGCTCAGCCGGGCTCGTCTGATCCTAGGCCGAGGTCGAGCCGTCGTTCGCGCCGTCACGTCGCAACATCCCGTGGATTCCGCGCCAAGCGAACTGTGCGATGAGATCTGCCGCCTCCGCCGTGGACGGCTCGGCGGTGTCGGTGCCGTCACCCGAGTCGTTCGGCAGGGCGTGGGACGCCGCGACCCGAGCCATCGCGGTGGACGTCCGCGCCACGGTGAGCGCCTGGGACGGTGTGAGGTCGGTGATGTCGATGAGGACCTGGGCGAAGAGCTCGGCGTTGCGCCGGTTGGGCTCCTCGACCCGGTTGCGGACGATGACGTCCCTGGTGACGTCCGACTCGAACAGCAAGGATGCGGCGACCCCCGAACCCTCGGCGAACTCGACGTACGCCCGGACGACGGCACGGACGACGTCGTAGCCGTCGACGACCGCGCCCGGGTCGAGCGGAGGCTCACGGACCGGGACGAGCGCGTCGCTCACCGCGTCGACGAGAGCTTGCCCGCGGTCGTCGATGACGGCGAGGTAGAGGTCGAGCTTCGAGGGGAAGTGGCGGTAGAGGATGGGCTTCGAGACCTGGGCTCGTTCGGCGATGTCATCCATGGAGATGTGGTGAAAGCCCTGTGCAGCAAAGAGGTCCTGCGCGATCGCCAGAAGCTGCGCCTGCCGCTCCACACGGGGCATCCGCGGCTTCACCCGCCGGGAGGGATCACGCGCAGTGGGCCGGGTCACGGCACCAGCCTAGGGGAACGCCACGAATTTCTGGCACCATGGACGGGTGACGCGCCTGCCGAAGACCCCCGCAGACAGGACCGCTCCAGGTGCACCTGCGGCAGAGGAGTCCCGGCGCGCGAGGCGCGAGGCGGCCGCGCGGTCGTCCAGGTCGTCCGGGCGGACGACGTCGTCGAGCACGAGGAGCTCCTCCGTGCGCCGCAGCGGGCTGCGGACCCGTCCCGTCGTCACGCTCACCCTCCTCGGGATCCTCGCCGGCGCAGGAACCGGGGCCGCCGCGTCCGAGACCGGCCTCTCAGGGCTCGCCGCCCTCATCCAGGGCCGTGCCGGCGAGCCGCTCGCCGAGGACGTGCCGGCGGCGATCGTCAAGGTGCCGACCGAGAGCGCGGCGAGCCGCGGCAGCACACGTGATGCACTGACCAACGACGTCCCCTCGACCGAGGCTCCCGTCGTCGAAGCACCCGTGATCGCCGAACCCACCGCCGCGGAGCTCGCTGCTGCGCAGGCGGCTGCGGACGCCGCAGCCGCTGCCGAGGCGGCCGCGCAGTCCGCGGCTCTCGCGGCGGCAGACCCGATCCCGGCCGGGGTGAGCGAGCCGGACTTCCTCGCGGGCATCCTCTCCGCGGCGCCCGCGCACGAGGGCGACGGAACGTTCTTCGTCGTCCCGGGCGAGGTCCCGGCACCCGGGACCGGCGACGTGAAGACGGTCCGCATCCAGGTGGAGAACGGGCTCGAGATCGACGCCGAGAAGTTCGCCACCCTCGTCCTCGCGACGCTGAACGACCCACGCAGCTGGGGCGGTGACGGCTCCCAGACGTTCGCCCGGACGGCATCGGCCGACGCGACGTTCAGCGTCTCGCTCGCCAGCCCTGACCTCGTCGACGACCTGTGCGCACCGCTGGACACCGAGGGCCTGTGGTCGTGCGGCGTCGAGCGGCACGCCGTGCTCAACTCGATGCGGTGGACCGAGGGCTCGGGCATCTACGGTGACGACCGGGTCGCGTACCGCGAGTACCTGGTCAACCACGAGGTCGGCCACGTCCTCGGGTACGGGCACGTGCAGTGCTCTGGCCGGTCCGCCCTCGCCGACGTCATGGTCCAGCAGAGCGGCGACTCGCTCCCGTGCGTCCCGAACGGGTGGCCCTTCCCCTGATCGTCCCGCCGGGCTCGTCGCCCGGCGCGCACGCGGTCGCTCCGGCACGTGCTGTCGGTGGTTCGAGATGTCAGTGGGCCGTGATGGGATCTCCGTGTGGATCTCCTACCCCCTCGCCTGCGCTCTCTGTCGTCGTCGACGGCGAACGCCCCGGGGTCGTCCGGCGCAGGTGCACCCGTGGTCCTCGATCCGTCGCAGGAACGTGCACGCGCCGGTGCACGGGAGGTCCCTGTGGCGCTCGTGCTCGGCGCGGCCGGGACGGGCAAGACGACCCTGGCTCTCGAGCTCGTCGCAGCGGCCGTCGCGGAGGACGGGCTGCGTCCCGACGAGATCCTCGTCCTCAGCGCGACCCGACGTGGTGCGGGTGTGCTCCGAGATGCGCTGGCCGCGCGGCTCGGGATGACGGTGCGCGGTGCGGTCGTCCGGACGGCACCGTCCGCAGCCTTCTCCGTCCTGGCCAAGAACGCGCAGTCGTTCGGCGACCCGGCTCCGACCCTCATCACAGGCCCTGAGCAGGACCTCGTTCTGGCGGAGCTGCTCCTCGGCCACTCCCGCGGCGAGGGGACACCGGTGGGTTGGCCCGCGTCGATCCCGCCGGAGACGCTGGCGCTGCGCGGATTCCGGGACGAGCTCCGTGACCTGCTCATGCGTTCGGCCGAACGGGGCGTCGACCCGAGCGGTCTCGCAGCCCTCGGAGCGCGGCACGGCCGTCCGGAGTGGGTGGCCGCGGCGGCGGTGTACGAGGAGTACCTCGACGTCATGGCGCTGCGCCAGCTCACGCCCGACGCCGGCGCGCGCTTCGACCCCGCGGTCGTCGTGGACGAGGCCGCGCGCGTCCTGGCAGGGTGGGACGCGGACGACAAGCCCCGCTGGCGCCTCGTCGTCGTCGACGACTACCAGGAGAGCACGGCAGCGACCGCGCGGCTCTGCCACATCATGGCCGTCGACGGTGCCCGGCTGGTCCTGCTCGCCGACCCCGACTCGGCGGTCCAGACCTTCCGTGGGGCGAGCCCGGCGCTCGTCGGACGAGCCGCCGCAGGTCGACCCCCCGCGCCCGGGTCGCGTCCGGGCGTGGGCGCGGCCGTCGGAGAGCTCGGCGCCGAGGTCTTCGTCCTCGAGACCGCCTGGCGGCACGGCCCCGAGATCCGCCGAGCGACGGGGCGCGTCACGCAGGAGATCGGTTCGGTCGTCAGCGCCGAGCACCGACGCGCCCGTCCTGCGGCAGGGCGGGAGGACGGCGTCGAGGTGGCCGTCCTGCCGAGTGCGGCCGGCGAAGAGGCGCTCGTCGCGCGGACCCTCCGTGCCGAGCACCTCCTGCGGGGCACACCCTGGTCGCAGATGGCGGTGGTCGCGCGGTCCGGTGGCGCGCTCGTCCGGCTGCGGAGGGCGCTCGGCAGCGCGAGCGTCCCGGTCGCGCTCCTCGGTACCGACGTCCCCTTGCGCGACGAGCCGGCCGTCCGCCCGCTCCTCGCTGCGCTCCGCGCGGCCGTGTCGGGCGAGCTGGGCGTCGAGTCCGTCGTCGACCTCCTCACGTCCCCGCTCGGCGGGCTCGACGCGGTCGGGCTCCGTCGTCTGCGCCGAGCACTGCGCGGCGAGGAGCTCGGTGCCGGCGGCGGACGCTCCTCGGACGCGCTGCTCGTCGAGCTCGTCGCGGACCCGGAGCGCACGGCCACCCTGCGCTCCGACGTCGCACGTGCACCCCGACGTGTCGCTGCGATGCTCGCCGCCGGACGGTCCGCCGTCGGCGTCGACGGCGCCACCGCGCAGACCGTGCTGTGGGCGGTGTGGTCCGCGGCAGACGTGTCAGAGACATGGCGCGCGGTGGCTGTCAACGGCGGCTCGGGCGCGGCCCGTGCCGACAGCGACCTCGATGCCGTCATGGCGGTCTTCCGGGCCGCTGAGCAGTTCGTCGACCGGATGCCCCAGTCACCGCCGCTCGCGTTCGTCGAGTACCTCGAGTCGCAGGACCTGCCCGCCGACAGCCTCGCGGCCCGCGCTGCGGCGGGCGAGACCGTCCAGCTCCTCACGCCTGCGGGCGCAGCAGGAGGCGAGTGGGACGTGGTCGTGGTCGCCGGTGTCCAGGACGGCACCTGGCCGGACCTCCGTCTGCGAGACTCGCTCCTGGGCTCTCAGGCACTCGTCGAGGTGCTCGCTGGTCGTGCCGACAGCGCCAGCGGCGTCGGTCCCGAGGCACGCCGGTCCGTGCTCGCGGACGAGCTCCGCGCCTTCGCTGTCGCGGTGTCCCGTGCGCGACGCCGGCTCGTCGTGACGGCGACGCGCGACGCCGACAACGAGCCGTCGGTGCTCGTCGACCTCCTCGCGCCACCCTCCGACGACGACGTCGACACCGTCGACGGCCCCGAGTCGCCCCTCCTCGCGGCTCCGCTCGACCTGCGGGGGGTCGTCGCCACGCTGCGGACCGAGCTCGCGGCCGAGCTCGACGCCGAGGCCCGCACCGGCCGGCCCGGGGAGGCCCCGGCCGTCGGAGCGCTCCTCGCGTCGCTCGCCCGGGAAGGTGTCGCCGAGGCCGACCCCCGGACCTGGTACGGGTCGAGCGAGGTCTCCTCCGCCACCCCGCTCCGGGAGCCGGGAGCGCTCGTCCCGGTCTCGCCGTCCAAGGTCGAGCAGGTGCACCGCTGTGCGCTGCGCTGGGCCCTCGAGAGCGCGGGCGGCACGAGCGCGGAGGCTCTCTCGCAGTCGGTCGGGACACTCCTCCACGACATCGCGCGGGAGCTGCCCGCCGCAGGGCACGCGCAGCTCGCCGCCGAGCTCGACCGCCGGTGGGACGAGCTGCGGATGCCTGCGGGGTGGCCGACGGTCCAGGCGCGGCGTCGCGCCGACGGCATGGTACGCAGGCTCGCCGACTACTACAAGGACGTCACGGGCGAGGTGGTCGTCGAGGAGGCCTTCGAGATCCAGGTGGGTCGTGCGGTCCTCCGCGGAGCCGTCGACCGTCTCGAGCTCGCCGACGGCGGTGTCCGCGTGACCGACCTCAAGACCGGCAGAGGCATCCCGAGCGCGCGCGACGCCGAGACGAACGCGCAGCTCGGTGCCTACCAGCTCGCCGTCGAGGAAGGCGCGTTCCCGTCGCTGCCGCCGGGGACGCGCAGCACCGGCGCGCAGCTGGTCTTCATCAGCGAGGGCGTCCGTGCGACGCGGCGCACCCAGGGCGCTCTCGGCGACCCCGAGACCAGCTGGGCGCGCACGCTCGTCGAGGAGGCCGCCGAGACGATGGCCGGCGCGGGCTTCTCAGCGGTCGAGAACTCGTTGTGCGCGATGTGCGGGGTGCGGCGATCCTGCCCGCTGCAGAGCGAGGGCCGCCAGGTCATCGGTCCTGCGCCAGCCGAGACGGACCCCGACGAGAGGAGCCTGTCATGAACGTGGTGGTGCCCGCCCCCGAGCCGGTGAGCGCGGCGCGAATCGCCGACCTCCTCGGTCAGCACCGTCCCACCGCGGAGCAGACCGCCGTCATCGAAGCTCCGCTGGGACCGATGCTCGTCGTCGCCGGAGCAGGCTCCGGCAAGACGGAGACGATGTCCGCGCGCGTCGTGTGGCTCATCGCGAACGGGCACGTCCTGCCCCAGGAAGTCCTCGGCCTGACCTTCACCCGCAAGGCGGCGGGGGAGCTCGCCGAGCGCGTCACGAAGCGGCTGCGCCAGCTGCGTCGCGCGCGCCCCGGCGCCGCGGCAGGTGCCCTCGACGCGCTCGACCGCCCGACCATCTCGACGTACAACGCCTACGCCGCGTCGCTCGTGCAGGACCACGGGCTCCGGATCGGACGGGAACCGGGCGCCCGGCTCCTCACCGAGGCGAGCCAGTGGCAGATCGCCAGCAGCGTCGTCGAGAGCTGGCACGACGACCTCGGTACCGACGCGGCCGTCTCGACGGTCGTGGGATCGGTGCTCGACCTCTCCAACGCCCTGAGCGAGCACCTCCTCGGCGTCGACGACGCACGGGCGGGCCTCGGACGGCTGCTCGGGTCGATCGAGGCCACACCGTTCGGCGGCCGTCGCACCTCGCTGCACGCCGACATCGTCAAGCTCGCACAGTCCCTCATGGAGCGTCGGCGGCTCCTCGACGTGGTCGAGGCCTACCAGGCGCGCAAGCGCGCCATGGATGCCGTGGACTTCGGTGACCAGATCGCCCTGGCCGCGCAGCTCGCCGAGGAGGTTCCGGCCGTCGCAGCGGGGGAGCGCGCGCGCTTCAAGGTCGTCCTCCTCGACGAGTACCAGGACACGTCGTACGCCCAGATCAGGCTCCTCGCAGCGCTGTTCGGCGACGGCCACGCCGTCACGGCCGTCGGCGACCCCAACCAGTCGATCTACGGCTGGCGCGGAGCGAGCGCCTCCGGCCCTGCACGGTTCCCGGACCAGTTCCTCACTGTCGACGGCTCGCGCGCGCCGACCCATCACCTGAGCACGTCGTGGCGCAACGACCTCGCGATCCTCGACGTCGCCAACACGACCGCCGCACCCTTGTACGCCGCCGACCCCGCCAACTCGCTGCCCTCGCTCGACCCGCGTCCCACCGCAGGGATCGGAGCGGTGCACGCGGTCTACGGAGCGACGCTCGAGGAGGAGGCCGAGGCGGTCGCCGAGTTCGTGGCCAAGCACCGAGACGACGGCCGGGCGACCGCTGCGGTCCTGTGCCGCGCACGCAGCCAGTTCCCGGTCATCGAGGCCGCGCTGCGCGTGCGCGGGCTGCCCGTCGAGGTGGTCGGGCTCGGTGGGCTGCTCACCACCCCCGAGGTCGTCGACCTCGTCGCGCTCCTCGAGGTCGCCCACGACCCGTCCCGGGGTGACTCCCTCATGCGGCTCCTCACCGGACCGCGCATCAACCTCGGTGCGAGCGACCTCCACGCGCTCGGTGCGCGCGCGAAAGAGCTCGCCCGGCGACACACGACGGCGAGCACGGCACAGGGCGACGCGACCGACGAGCGCTCGGTGATCGACGCGCTGGACGACCTGCCGCCGCTCGCGTGGCACGGTCCGGACGGCCGGTCGTTCACGGACGACGGGTGGGCACGACTGCGCTCCCTCGCGGCGACGCTACGTGAGATCCGTGCCGTGACATACCTGTCCCTGCCGGAGCTCGTCGACCGTGCCGAGCGGGCGCTGGGCCTCGACATCGAGGTCGCCCTGGCTGCCGAGCGTGTCCACGCCACCGGGGTGCCCCGGCCTGCGTCCGACCCGCGCGGACGAGCGCACCTCGACGCCTTCCGATCGGTGGCCGCGTCCTTCTCCGACGCGGCGGAGACCGCCACACTCGGAGCGTTCCTCGCCTGGCTGACGACCGCCGAGCAGCGTGAGCGCGGTCTCGGCCGCCCGGTGAGCACCCCCGACCCGGCCGCCGTCCAGCTCATCACGGTCCATGCTTCCAAGGGGCTCGAGTGGGACGTGGTCGCCGTCCCCGGCATGGTCGACGGAGTGTTCCCCTCGACGCGCTCGAACGGGGACGCCGGCCCGTCGTCCGCCGGATGGCTCACCGGCCTCGGCTCTCTGCCGTTCCCCCTGCGTGGCGACGCGGGCGACCTGCCCGACCTCGAGCTCGGTGGTGCCGAGGACTCCGCAGAGCTCAACGCCCGGCTCGCAGACTTCCGCCACCGCTGCGGCGAGCACGAGGTGCTCGAGGAACGTCGGCTGGCCTATGTCGCCTTCACCCGCGCACGGTCGCACCTGCTGCTCAGCGGCGCCTGGTGGCGCACCGCGCTCAAGCCCACCACCCCGTCGCTCTTCCTCAGCGAGCTCCAGGACGCCGGTGTGCTCGACGAGCTCACGGTCGCCGACGAGCCCGCCCCCGGGACGAGCAACCCGCGCGACGACGACGTGCGCAGCGCGTGGTGGCCCGCAGGAGCGGCGGTGCCCGACGCGCCTGCCGGCGCCACGGCGCTTCCGTCCGTCCCGACGGGAGCGGCCTCCGAGCTCTCTGCTCTCGACCTCGTGCGCCGGTCCCGAGACGTCGTGCTCGGGGCTCTCGGACGCGCGGAACCCGACGCGCTCGCGGAGGTGGCTCCCGTCCGTGGACGGGACGGCACCGACCTCGTCGAGCTCAGCGAGATCCTTCTTGCCGAGCGCGCCGCGGCGCGCGGCGCGTCGCACGACATCGAGTTCCCCAGTCACATCTCTGCCTCGGGCCTCGTCGAGATCGCCCGGGACAGGTCGTCCTTCGCGCTCGCGCTGCGGCGCCCGGTCCCGCGCGAGCCGTCCGTCCACTCCCGGCGCGGTACCGCCTTCCACCTGTGGGTCGAGCGCTTCTACGGGTCGACCTCGCTCTTCGACGTCGACGACATGCCCGGTGCCGATGACGACCACATCGACGGGGACCAGACGCTCGTCGACCTCCAGCGCACCTTCGAGGCGTCGGTGTGGGCCACGCTGCGACCGCTCGAGGTCGAGGTCGCCATCGACACCGTCGTCGGAGACGTCATCACCAGGACACGGATCGACGCGGTCTTTCCCGATCCCCAGCGCCCGGCACGCGACGGCCAGCCTGCGGGCGTCGTGGTCGTCGACTGGAAGACGGGCCGTGCGCCGGCCGACCCGGAGGCTCGACGCGCGAGAGAGGTGCAGCTCGCCGTGTACCGGCTCGCGTGGTCGCAGTGGTCCGGGCTGCCGCTCGACCACGTCTCGGCAGCGTTCTACTACGTCGCGGACGACACGACCGTCCGACCGGAGCGCCTCGCCGACCGGACCGAGCTCGAGCGGCTCGTGCGTGGAGAGCGTGAACCTGAGCGCGAGGAGCCGGAACTGCGGTCCCGCAGCAGCGCGGTCGTGGACGTCGCGCGCGGGGCGGCGCGCTAGCTGTCGCGCTCGGTGGAGCTCTGCTCCGGCGTCGCCTCGCCGCTCGTCGCCTGGTCGCTGCCCGAGCGGGTTCCTGCGTCAGGCACTGCGTCAGGCCCTGCGTCGGGCGCGGCGGCGGTCCCGTCCTCGCCGACCACGGAGTAGCTCGTCGTGGCGACGTCCTCGAGAGGTCGCGGCATGACCTTGTCGTAGTCCGGCACCGCGTACGGCGCGGGAGGCGGTACCGAGTCGTCGACCGGCGCCTCGGCAGCGTGCGGGCCAGGTGTGGCGTCGGTCCCGGTTGGCTCCGCCCACCCTCCGGCCGCGACGCTGAACGCACCGACCTCGGTCGCTGCGCGGTCGAGGTCCTTGAGCATCCCGACAGCGTCCTCGACGACCTCGGGAGCGTCGTTGCGCACACCGTGCAGGAGCCAGCGGGCGAGGGCGAGCTCGCTCGCGAGCAGTGCACGCTCGACGAGGTGCGGGTCGATGAGCTCGGTGCGCCGGATCTGGTAAGCCTCCATGAGGGAGTCTGCCGCGTCCTGCGGTGCAGAGACGAGCAACCACGCGAGGTCGTCGGCGGGGTCGCCCACCTGCACCTCGAAGAAGTCCGTCAGGGCGCTCACCTGTCCTGACCGGACGAGGACGTTCTCCGCGGCGAGCGCCGTGTGCGTGATCGTCGGCCGGAAGCGCCACAGCGCGACGTCCTCGAGCGACCGTTCCCACCGGCGCAGGAGGGTTGCGGGGACGCGTCCGGTCTTGGCCGCCTCGTCGACCTCGGAGAGACGACGCTGGCGGTACTCCTCGGCGGAGTACGCGGGATGGCCGGACGCCTCGACGAGGGAGACGGGCAGCTCGTGGAGGGCGGCGACGGCACGGCCGACGCTCGCGGCCAGCCCGGGACCGGGCGTGAGGCGGTGGACCTTCAGGGGATGGCCCGGCGGCTCCTCGTAGACGACGGCGCGGCCCGCGTCGGGGAGCGCGACGAAGCCGGCAGGGCGCGGCACGACGAAGGGGAGGAGGCCCGAGTCGACGTGCGTCTCGAGCCCGGAGAGGAACGCCGCCTCTGCCTCGAGCGCCGCGCCGGCGGCGGGGGTGCTCGGTGCACGGACGACCCAGCGCCTGCTCTCGGCGTCGATCGCGACAGCGCAGTCGAAGCCGTCCGGGCCGTAGGCCGGGACCACGTGGTGCACGTCGAGTCCCGGCACGGCGAGGGTCGACAGGGCTGCGAGGGCGAGCGGAGAGCGTTGCACACATCAACGGTAAGCGGACAGGCCCTCGATCGGCGCCAGGCTCCCCGTCGTGGCCGACGATTGTGGCCGCTCCCACACCGCGCGCCCGTCGTTCGCGCACGGACCAGGGCCGGCGCAGGTCCGAGGGGACCTACGGTGGTGTCATGGGATTCATCGACTGGGACGCTCTTCCGCTCTCGCGCGCGGCCGTCGGGCGTGACGCCGACCGCCGCACCGACCCCGCCGTCGTGCACGACGCGCTCGGCGAGGCGGGGACCCGTGTCGTCCTCGTCCACCGTGGCCGCCTGGCCGTCGTGCCGCCGGAGCCTTCCGCAGAGGTCGGACGATCGCTGGCGCTCCTGCCGGCCGGAGACGTGGACCGGACGCTCGTCGAGGACGCAGTTCCGGGTGCGCGGTCGCAGCGGGCGCTCTGGCTGTACCTCGGTCGCGAGGACGGCCCGTCCGGCGACGCGTACGTCGCCGTCGTCCTGCACGACGAGGACGGGGCGCAGCTCGACATCGAGGGGGTCGCCCCGACGAGCCCGGTGACCGACCTCGTCGAGAGTCACGAGTGGGCGTCGCTGCGAGACGTCGGCGCGCAGCTGAGCATCCGGGACGCCGGTCTCGCGACCCAGTCCGTCGGGCTCGCGGCCTGGCACGCGGCGCACCCGCGCTGTCCGCGGTGCGGGGAGCCGACCGAGGCGACCACCGGCGGATGGGTCCGCCGGTGCACCAACGACGGTTCGGACCACTATCCCCGCACCGATCCGGCAGTGATCATGGCGGTCGTCGACCCCGAGGACCGCCTCCTCCTCGGGCACGCCGCCCAGTGGCCGGAGGGGCGCTACTCGACGCTGGCCGGCTACGTCGAGCCGGGGGAGTCCGTGGAGAACGCTGTCCGCCGCGAGGTGCACGAGGAGTCAGGGCTGCGGATCGGTGCCGTCGAGTACCGCGGCAGCCAGCCCTGGCCGTTCCCGGCCTCGCTCATGATGGCGTTCGTCGCACGGGCGACGAGCACGGAGATCACCGTCGACGGGGTCGAGGTGACCGAGGCGCGCTGGTTCAGCAGGGACGAGCTCGCCGCAGCCATCGACGACGGCACGGTCCTGCTGCCGAGCGCCACCTCGATCGCCAGGGCCCTCATCGAGGACTGGTACGGCGCAGGCCTGAGCGGCTCGTGGGGAGCCACGCCGGCCCGGTGACCGGACCGGCGAGGCCGGGTCGATCAGAGGCCGAGGCGCGCCTTGACGTCCGCGAGCGACGGGTTGGTCGCGGACGACCCGTCGGGGAAGACGACCGTCGGCACCGTCTGGTTGCCGCCGTTGACCTGCTCGACGAACGCGGCGGTCCCGGGGACCTCCTCGATGTTGATCTCGGAGTACTCGATCCCTGCGGAGGCGAGCTGGCTCTTCAACCGACGGCAGTATCCGCACGTCGAGGTCGAGTACATGACGATCGTCCCGGCGTCGGGGATCGAGGGGGCTACGGCTGTCGTCTCGCTCATGGGTGCGGGTCCTCTCGTGGATCTCGGGTGTCGACCCCTCAACAGGGGGACGGGAGAGAACTATTCCCGGTCGCACCCCGTTCGGCGAGGAGACAGGCGTCCGGACTGTCGGTCCGGCCTGGGACACTGGAGCGTGATGTCTGCTCCTTCCTCCGTGCCCGACCACCGCGCAGCGCCGCGCACCCTGCTCCCCGACATCCCTCGGTCGGCCGAGGCGATCCTCGATGCCCTGGACCCCGACCAGCGTGACGTCGCCGAGGCGCTGACCGGCCCGGTCTGCGTCCTCGCCGGCGCCGGTACCGGCAAGACGCGAGCGATCACGCACAGGATCGCGTACGGCGTGCGCACGGGCGTCTACACGCCGACGTCCGTCCTCGCCGTGACGTTCACCGCGCGTGCGGCCGGTGAGATGCGGACCCGGTTGCGCGACCTCGGCGTCGCGGGCGTGCAGGCGCGGACCTTCCACGCCGCAGCCCTGCGTCAGCTGAGCTTCTTCTGGCCGCAGGTCGTGGGCGGTGCGCCCCCGCGGATCCTCGAGCACAAGGCACAGGTGGTGGCCGAGGCCGCCCGCAGGCTCGCCCTGAGCGTCGACCGGGTGGCGGTCCGCGACCTCTCGTCCGAGGTCGAGTGGGCGAAGGTCTCGCTCGTGACCGCCGAGGACTACGAGCGCGCGTGCACCGCGATAGCCCGGCCCTCGCCCGCGGGCTACGACCACCGCACGGTCGCCCGGCTCCTCACGTCCTACGAGGACGTCAAGACCGAGCGCTCGGTCATCGACTTCGAGGACGTGCTGCTCATGCTCGGCGACATGCTCGCCTCCCAGCACACGATGGCGGAGACGGTCCGGCGCCAGTACCGCCACTTCGTCGTCGACGAGTACCAGGACGTCTCGCCCCTGCAGCAGTTCGTCCTCGACCAGTGGCTCGGCGGCCGCGAGGAGCTCTGTGTGGTGGGGGACCCCAGCCAGACGATCTACTCGTTCACCGGCGCGACCCCGCACCACCTGCTGACCTTCAAGAAGGCGCACCCGAAGGCACAGGTGATCCGGCTCGTCCGGGACTATCGTTCGACGCCGCAGGTGGTCGAGCTCGCGAACAACCTCCTCGCGGCGAAGGGCGTGCGGAGGTCCGGCTCGCACCCTGCGCTCGAGCTCGTCGCGCAGCGACCCGCGGGCCCTCCGGTGACGTTCACGTCCTACGACGACGACGAGTCGGAGGCGGCGGGCATCGCCTCCCGCGTGTCCCGTCTCGTCGCCGCTGGTACCCCGGCAAGCGAGGTCGCGGTGCTCTACCGGACGAACGCCCAGTCCGAGGCGTTCGAGCAGGCGCTCGCGGACGCGGGGATCAGCTATCTCGTCCGCGGCGGAGACCGCTTCTTCTCGCGGCGCGAGGTGCGCGACGCGATCGTCCTGCTCCGGGGCGCGGTGCGCTCGGCGGAACCCGACGTCCCGATGACCGAGACCGTGCGGGACGTGCTGACGTCCGCGGGGTGGTCGGCTGCTCCACCCACGGCGCGCGGAGCGGCGCGCGAGCGCTGGGACGCGATGCAGGCGCTCGTCGGCCTCGCTGACGACCTCGCCGCGAAGGACCCCGCCACCACCCTTGCGGACCTCATCGCCGAGCTGAGCGAGCGGGCGGCCGCACAGCACGCCCCCACGGTCGACGGCGTGACGCTCGCGTCGTTGCACGCGGCAAAGGGGCTCGAGTGGGACGCCGTCTTCCTCGCCGGGATGAGCGAGGGCCTCATGCCCATCTCGTTGGCGGAGACGGACGAGGCCGTCGCGGAGGAACGGAGGCTGCTCTACGTCGGGATCACCCGCGCGCGCGAGCACCTGGACCTGTCGTTCGCGCGCTCCCGGAACCCTGGTGGGCGTGCGACACGCAAGCGCACGCGGTTCTTGGACGGGCTGTGGCCGGGAGAGGCTCCGGGCCGTGCGCGCAAGGGGGCAGGGTCGGCGAGCGGCGCCACCACCGTCAAGGTGTCGGGAAACTACGACGAGGCGCTCTACGAGGCGTTGCGCGAGTGGCGGGTCGCCCAGGCGAAGGTCATCGACCGCCCTGCTTTTGTCGTCTTCTCGAACTCGATCCTCCAGGCGATCGCCGAGGTCAGACCCTCCTCGGTGCCGGAGCTGGCACGCATCGACGGGGTGGGCCCGAGCAAGATCGACGCCTACGGCGAGAGCGTCCTGGGCCTCGTCAAGAAATACGTCGAAGATTCTCTCGATAAATAGGTTGCGTGCGTCGCGCGCACGGTCTTATGGTTCACGAGTCCCTGTAGGAGGGCGACGGCCGAGAGGCTCGAGCCCGAGACGAGAGGAGGTGGGTGCACTGATGAAAAACCAGACGATGACAGATGTGACATGGCTCAGCGGCCATGACGGCCTTGAGCGCCGTCCGCGTTCCATCGCGTTCACCGCATCTTTTGCTACCCAGGACTCCGTCTCCAGGACCTGCTCCGTCTGAGAACCAGACCGAGCCGTCCAGGCCGCGGAGTCCCCCAGGGATCCGCGGCCTTCGTGTTTCTTCAGCAGCTCCGGCGTCAGCGCCGTCGCCTCTGCGGCACGAGAGCTCCGTGCATCCCCACGTTCTGACACGACAAGGGATCATCAGGAGGACACCGTGCGGCAGACAACGCTGCTCGACACGATTTCACGGCAGGGCTCGGCGGGACAGACCGTCCCGACGGCCACGCCACCACAACCCACCCTCAGCACGCACGAGGGACGGGAGTTCGACAAGCTCGTCGCAGGGATGGCCCCGTGCCGGTCCAACGACCCGGAGCTCTGGTTCGCGGAGCAGTCGGCGAGGATCGAAGAGGCCAAGGCGCTGTGCCGCGAGTGCCCGCTCATGGTCAGCTGCCTGACCGGAGCGATCGACCGCGCCGAGCCCTGGGGGGTCTGGGGCGGCGAGGTGTTCGTCGACGGGGTCGTCGTCGCGCGCAAGCGCGGCCGCGGAAGGCCGCGCAAGGACGCGGCCGCATGACCGGGACCGGCACGACCGGGACCAACGGTCACCGGGGCGAGACGTCGATGCACCCGCAGTCCGGGTGCATCTCCCAGCGGCGCAGCCGGGGCAGGGCATCGGGGATCGACAACTCGATGCTCGCCCCGGTCGTCGCGGGCCGGAACCCGTCCAGCCCTGCCAGGACGTGCGCGGCGGCCAGCGCGCCGGCGAGGCCCGCGAGCGACGAGTCGAGCGCCGCCGGCGCGAGCCGTCCCGCGCGTCGCAGCTGCGACGCGAGGTCCGGCCACAGACTGTCCTGATCGGTCCGGTGGAGGTCGAGGCACGTCAGGCACGGGCTCCGTCCCGGTTCGACGAACGGACCGACGACGACGTCTCCCTCCCGGATCGTCACTGCGAGGTGCGGCACCCCCTCGGACATGAGGCGTGCGGTGCGCATCGGGTCCGCAGCCTCCTCGAACACCATCACGACGACGTCAGGGGCCTCCGAGCGACCTGACCCCGCGCGTGTCCCCGGGTACGCGCGCGCGACCACCTCACCTGCGGCCCGTGCCCGCGGTGCGCCGACGTCCTTCTCCCGCAGCCCGCCGAGCCCGACGTCGGCGGGACGCACCGGCCGGCCGTCGTCGAGCAGGAGGGTCCCCACCCCGGCTGCGGCGAGCGTGCCCGCGATGACCATCCCCAGCCTGCCGAGCCCGCAGAGCCCTACGACGGCGCTGCGGCGGTCCGCGAGCGTCTGCCGGTCGAGCGCTCCGGGGACGGCGGTCTCGAGCGCGGCCGCGTCGTCCAGCAGGGCGGACGGCACGCGCGGACCCGAAGAGTCGTGGGTGACGGCCGCGAGCAGACCCGCATCGTCGAGGATGGTCAGCAGGGTGCGGACGCGTTCGTCCGGGACGCCGCGGGCACCGGCCCGGGCGAGCAGCGTGCCCGTGCTCGGGCGGTCGGCGTCCCCCAGCCCGAGAAGGAGCTCGTGCTCAGGCTCGGTCAAGCCGGTGACGAGTGTCGCCCACCGGGGATCTGCTCCGAACTGGAGCTGGCCCTGCCCGCGCTCGAGCACGCGGAGGTTCGATCGAAGTCTCATTCGTCGACCTTGTCACCCGACGGCCCGGAGCGGCCGTTGTCCACAGGTGCTCTGCGGCGGGTTGCTGGCCTTGTCGCAGGTGAGCCGCTACGGTCTTGGTGTGCCTGAGGCTGGCGAGGGACTGCATACGGCAGTCGAGGTCCGGCGCAGCCGCCGTCGCAAGACCACGGTGAGCGCCTACCGCGACGGGGACCGGACGATCGTGTCGATCCCTGCGCGGTTCTCGCGCGCCCAGGAGCGGGAGTGGGTCCAGCGCATGCTGGACCGCCTCGCCGACAAGGAGCAGCGGCGCCGACCGTCCGACGAGGGACTCGCCGCCCGCGCCGCCGAGCTCTCCGCGCGCTACCTCGGCGGCCGTGCGAACCCGTCGTCCGTCCGCTGGTCCTCCCGGCAAGGTCGGCGCTGGGGCTCGTGCAGCCTGCCGGAGCGCTCGATCCGGATCTCCACGAGGGTGCGGGGGATGCCCGGATGGGTGCTCGACTACGTGCTGCTCCACGAGCTCGCTCACACGCTCCACGCGGGGCACGGGCCGCAGTTCTGGGCGCTCCTCGAGGCGTACCCGCGTACGGAGCGCGCGCGAGGGTTCCTCGAGGGTTTCGCCTTCGCGAGCGACGCGGGCGACGGCGACACGGAGCCGACCCCCGGCGACGACGCTGACCGTGCGGACGACCTGCACCAGGCCGACCACCCGGCTCTCATCGACGAGACGGACCCCGCTGACCGTGACGCTCCGGCCGCTGACGGTCCGGGGTCGGGTTCGCCGGCAGGTCGCTGAGCCGGGTCACGCAGGCGCGGCGCTGCCGTCAGGCCCGTCCTCCGGACGCTCACCGTCGCCGTTCTGCGCCTCGCCGGTCTCGGCGTCGGAGAAGATCTCGGCCAGCGCCTTGTCCACGTCGGACTGCTCGGCCGACACCTGGTCGCGGCGTGCGAAGTACCCGGCCGGGTCGTCGAGGTCGGCGGTCCCGGGAAGGAGGTCGGGGTGGTCCCACACACCGTCGCGGGCAGTGGCTCCGACCTCACGGTCGATGGACGCCCAGAGCCCGGCAGCGTCCCGCGAGCGGCGGGGGCGGAGCTCGAGCCCGACGATCGTCGCGAACGTCTGCTCGGCGGGGCCGCCCGCTGCGCGACGGCGCCGGATCATCTCGCGCAGGGCCACGGCGTGGGGCAGGTGGGGGAGCGCAGCACGGGCCGTGACCTCGTCGACCCAGCCCTCGACGAGAGCGAGAACGGTCTCGAGCCGCAGCAGGGTCGCCTTCTGCTCGTCGGTCGACTGCAGACCGAACACGCCACCGGAGAGTGCTCCCTGCAGTGCTTCCGTGTCGGTCGGGTCGATCTCCCGGAGCGAGCTCTCGAGCGCGTCCATGTCGATCGTGATGCCCCGGGCGTAGGACTCGATGAGCCCGAGCAGGTGGCCACGCAGCCAGGTGACGTGCGTGAAGAGCCGTGCGTGCGCGACCTCGCGCAGGGCGAGGAAGAGGCGGACCTCGTCCTCGGGCGCGTCGAGGTCCTTGGCGAACTCGGCGATGTTCGTGGGCACGAGGACGGTCGCGGGCTCGGCGAGCAGCGGGACGCCGATGTCGGTGCCACCGAACACCTCGCGGGACAGGGTCCCGGCCGCCGTCCCGATCTGCATGCCGAAGACGGCCGCTCCGAGCTGGCGGATGACCTGGGACGGGTCGAGCCCGCCGGCCGCGCCGAGGAGCCCCGCCGGGAAGCCCTCGCCGGAGATCTCCAGGCCGAGCGAGTCGGGGAGCTGGTCCTTGAGGATCGCGCTCAGTGCGTCGACGACCGAGGCAGCGACCGGCTGGGCGAGGATGTTCCACGCCGGGAGGGTCCGCTCCACCCACTCGGACCGGCTCAACGCGGATGCCGTGCCGCCTGCCGGGGGGAGCTCGGTCGCTGCGTCGAGCCAGAGCTCGGCGACGGAGAGTGCCTCGGTCGCGACGCGGACCTGGTGGGCGGTGAGCGACGGGTCGCCTTCGGCGACGGCCACCTGGCGAGCGACGTCGTGTGCGACGTCGCTGTTCACGGGAGCCCCGCCCGAGGTGCTCAGCAGGCGCTTGACCTGGTCGAGGACGTGCTGGAGCATCTGGGGGTCGTTCTGGAAGGCCGAGCCGGACGCCAGTGCCTGCGGGTCGAGGCCCTGGGCGCGCAGCTGGCGCATGGCCTCCTCGCTGTCGGACCCGAAGAGGGAGCGCAGGAGCTCCTCCCACTGGGAGGGGTCCGGCTCGCGCGGCGCGCCGGAGGGGTCGGACGGGTCGCTGCTCATAGGGTCTCCTGGGACGATGACTGCGGTCTCGGACATCAGCTCGGACCACCGTAACCACAATTGACCAGACCGGGAGGGTCCTCGCACATGACAGCGGTCCCGGTTCGCTCTGGGCGCACACACGAGACGCGCCGCGACGACGTCGTCGTCGTCGGAGACAGCCCGGTGGCGCGCGGGATCCGGCACCGCCTCGGTGCCCGCGAGGTGGACACGACGGACGAGGACCTCGACCGCTTCGCGGGTGCGCACGTCGTCGTGCTCGTCGGCCACGGGGGCGACTTCTCGCGGATGGTGGGTCGCGAGGCGCGGGACCGGAGGGCGACCGTCGTCGCGGAGGTCGAGAAGGACGTCGTCGACGCGCGCCTCGCGGGCGTCCGGCACGTCGTCGGCATCAGCTCGGCGATGGTCAACGGTGCCGCCCCTGGTCGGCCGGTCATCGAGGACGGCGAGGAACCGGTGATCGCCGTGGACGACGGCTCCGTCGGAGACCTGCTGACCTTCGAGTCCACGCTCGAGGCGCTCGCGACAGGACCGGGCGAGGCTGAGCTGTCGGTGACGATCCTCCGGCCGGCAGCCGTCGTCGGTCCGGACGTCGACACCCTCATCACACGCCACTTCGAGGCGCCGCGGGTCCTCACGCTCAAGGGCGCCCGTCGGGACTGGCAGTTCGTGCACGTCGAGGACGTGGCGGACGCCGTGGTCGCGGTCGTCGCGCACGGCCTGACAGGTCGCATCACCGTGGGCGCGCTCCGTGACGGCGAACCGGACGTGCTCTCGCCCGAGGACGTCCTCCGGGTCGCCGGGATGCGTGCGGTCGACCTGCCGGCGGTCACGGCCTTCGCGACGGCCGAGCGCCTGCACCGCGTCGGTGTCCTGCCGCTGCCGGCGAGCGACATGACGTTCGCCGTCTATCCGTGGACGGTCGGCGCCGGGTCGCTCCACGACGCCGGGTGGAGGGCGACCTCGTCGAGCGAGGAGTGCCTGCGGATCCTCCTCGCGCAGGTCCGTGGGCGTGTCGGTGTCGCCGGTCGTCGTGTCGGTGGACGCGACGCCGCAGCGCTCGGGGCTGCGGGAGCGGCCGTGGCACTCCTCGGGACGGCCGCGCTGTGGAGACGGGCGCGTGGGCACGCCTGAGCGTGCCGTGACCCGTCGGAGGAACGGGGGAGCGGGCATCCCAGTCCACGTCCAGGGTCGTCAGGGATGATGGCCTCGTGACGATCGATCCCCAGAACCCGTTCTCGCCTCCCGAGCGGCCTCCGCTCACGCCCCGCGCCGTGACGCTCGGCGTCTCGTTCCTCGCGACCGTGCTGCTCCTCTCCGGACTCGCTGTCGTGCCGTCCCCGTACGTCGTGAAGTCCCCGGGGCCCACACGGGACACGCTCGGGTCGTTCGACGACCAGGAGCTCATCAGCATCACCGACGCGGAGACCTTCGAGTCGACCGGCGAGCTCCGCATGGTGACCGTCGGTGTGAGCGGTGGGCCCGGCTATGCGGTGTACGCGCCGCAGGTGGTGCAGGGGTGGTTCGACGGCACACGCGCGGTCTTCCCGGTCGAGGAGGTCTTCGCACCCGAGCTGGACAAGGAGACGGTCGACGCGGCCAACGCCGCCGACATGACCGCGTCCCAGCAGAGCTCGGTCTACGTCGCGCTCGACGCGCTCGGGTACGAGATCCCTGTCGACCTCGTCGTCAGCGGCACGGAGGACGGCACCGGAGCCGACGAGGTGGTGCAGCCCGAGGACGTCATCGTCGCGCTCGACGGGACGCCGATCACCTCGTTCGACCAGCTCGTCACCGCGCTGGACTCGGTGGACCCCGGAACCACGGTCACCCTCGGGGTGCTGCGCGACGACGCCGAGGTCGACGTGGACTTCGCGACGTCGGCCAAGGACCCCGACGCCGCCGACGCCCAGGACGGGGGATCACGCCTGGGCGTGGTCATCGAGCAGCACATCGGGGAGCTGCCCGTCACCGTCGAGTTCCAGACCGCGGACATCGGCGGACCGAGCGCAGGCATGATGTTCGCCCTCGGCATCCTCGACAAGCTCACCCCGGAGGACGAGCTGAACGGAGAGGTCGTCGCGGGCACCGGGACGATCGAGACAGGTGGCGACGTGGGCCCGATCGGTGGGATCCAGCAGAAGCTGCACGGGGCGCTGCGCGACGGCGCGGGCTGGTTCCTCGCTCCGGTCGAGAACTGCGACGAGGTCTACGGGCACGTGCCGGACGGACTGAACGTGGTGAAGGTCGACACCTTCGGCGAGGCCCGCGCGGCGATGGTCGCGATCGGCGAGGGCAAGGGCGAGGGGCTGGCCACCTGCACCGCCGAGGACGCCGAGGCGGCGATCAGGTCCCGCTGAGGATCGCGTGAGGCGACCGTGCGTCGCACGGTGGTGGTGCGTCACTCGAAGGTGGAGAGAAGCCCTTCGATGAGTCCGGGCACGAGGTCGGCGCCCACGGCGACGTCGTTGTCGGAGTCGTTGACCCGGGTCCGCACGGCACACCAGGAGACGCCGTCGCGCAGCACCCCGACCGCCATGCGCACGTCCTGCCGCTCCGGGTGGCTCGAGAGGTAGACGAGCGCGGCTGCCGGGTCGTCCGGGATCTCCTTCTCCGCCGAGGGCGGCAGGACGATGCGCTCGACGACGACAGCGGTGCCGATCACGGCGTCCGGCCACGTGATCGAGGCGAGGAGATCCTCGAGCGCGTCGGTCTCGGGGAGCTCGTCCTGCTCGACCGAGGTGAGGTGGCGGGGATCGTCGAGCGCGGCCTGCACGGTCGCGGCGGGGAGCTGGTTCGCGAGCTCGGGCTCGGCGAGGAGCGCCTCCTGCGTGGACACGAGGGCGAAGACGCGGGTCGGAGCGTCCCAGCCCATGGCAGCCACGTGGCGTTCCACGTCGACGACCGCATCGGCGAGGGCTCGCTGGTTCTCGGTGAGGGAAGGTGCCGCAGGCGATGTCATGGCACACAGGATCGCAGATCCGCGTGGGCGTGACCACGACCCGCCCACCTGCGCCGCGTGAAGGAACTGTGGGAACCTTGGAGCGTCTGCGAGCGTTGGCCAGACAACGAGTCTCACCCTAGAGCGAGGATCTTCCGCCGTGTCTTTTGCAGCACCGCCTCGTCGTCCAGCTCCGGCCACGGGCCGCAGCGGACGACGACCCAGCCCACTGGCGATCACCATCGGCGCCCTCGGCGTCGTGGTCGTCGTGATCTTCCTCCTCGCGCAGTTCTGGACGGAGGTGCTCTGGTTCACCCAGCTCGGGTACTCGAACGTCATCTGGACCCAGTGGGGCGCCCGCGCAGGCCTCTTCGCCGGCGGTTTCGTCATCATGGCCTCGGCCGTGTTCGCGAGCCTGCACCTCGCTCATCGAAACCGGCCGATCTATGCGCCCTCGACGCCTGAGCAGGCGACGCTCGACCAGTACCGCGAGGCTGTCGAGCCGTTGCGCAAGCTCGTCATGATCGCAGCCCCGGTGCTCCTCGGGCTGTTCGCCGGGGTGGCCGCGTCGTCACAGTGGACGACCGTGCTCCTGTGGATCAACTCGGTGCCGTTCGGAACCGTGGACGCGCAGTACCAGATCGACCTGTCCTTCTACGTCTTCACGCTCCCGGCCTTGCGCTTCCTGGTGAGCTTCGTCATGGCGGTCGTCGTCATCTCCGGGATCGCGTCGCTCGCGACCCTTTACCTCTACGGCGGGCTGCAGATCGGCGGACCGGGCGGCGGGGCGCGCACCACGCACGCGGCACGGATCCAGCTCGCGTCGCTCGCCGCGCTCCTCATGATCCTCATCGGTCTCAACTACTGGCTGGACCGCTTCTCGATCCTCAAGACCGGTGGCGAGCGGTTCGCGGGTGCGTCCTTCGCCGACGTCAACGCTGTCATCCCCGCCAAGGCGATCCTCGCGGGGGTCGCTGTGCTCGTCGCCGCACTCTTCATCATCACCGCGATCCGCGGCAACTGGCGCCTGCCGGCCATCGGTGTCGGTCTCATGGTCGTCGCCGCCATCGTCGTGGGCGGGGTCTACCCGGCGATCGTGCAGCGCTTCCAGGTCACGCCGAACGCTCAGCGTCTCGAGGCGGAGTTCATCCAGCGCAACATCGACGCCACGCGGCTCGCGTTCGGTCTCGACGACATCGAGACGCAGTCGTACAACGCGAAGACGACCGCCGAGGCCGGAGCGCTGCGTGCGGACGCAGAGACCACGGCGTCGATCCGGCTGCTCGACCCGACGATCGTCAGCCCGTCCTTCCGCCAGCTGCAGCAGAACCGCGGCTACTACAACTTCACGGACACGCTCTCGGTCGACCGCTACGTCATCGACGGCGAGAGCCGGGACACGGTCATCGCGGTCCGCGAGCTCGACCTCAGCGGCCTGGGCAACGACCAGCGCAACTGGGTCAACGACCACACGGTCTACACCCACGGTTTCGGCGTGGTCGCGGCCTTCGGCAACCAGATCGGTCCCGACGGACGGCCCGCGTTCTACGAGGGCGGGATCCCGTCCGTCGGTGGGCTGACGGACCTCAACGAGGACGGCTACGAGCCGCGCATCTACTTCAGCCCGACCTCCCCGGACTACTCCGTCGTCGGTGCTCCCGAGGGCACGGAGCCGTGGGAGCTCGACTACCCGACGGACGAGGAAGGCGGACAGGTCAACACGACGTTCCCGACCCAGGACACCTCGATCGGTCCGGACGTCGGCTCCTTCATGAACAAGATGCTCTATGCGCTGAAGTTCCAGGCGGAGGAGATCCTCTTCTCGAGCCGCGTGACGGAGGACTCGCAGATCATCTACGACCGCGACCCCCGCGAGCGTGTGCAGAAGGTCGCGCCCTACCTCACGCTCGACGGTCGTGTGTACCCGGCGGTCGTGGACGGCAAGGTCAAGTGGATCGTCGACGGCTACACGACGTCGAACGAGTACCCGTACTCCGCGTCGGAGTCCCTCGAGGACGCGACGGCGGACTCGCTCACGGCGTCGTCCGCGAGCATCGCCGCGCTGCAGCCGCAGGAGGTCAACTACATCCGCAACTCGGTCAAGGCCACGGTCGACGCCTACGACGGCTCGGTGACGCTCTACGCGTGGGACCCCGAGGACCCTGTGCTCCAGGCCTGGCAGGGAGTCTTCCCGGGAACGGTGGAGCCGATCTCCGAGATCAGCGGAGAGCTCATGAGCCACATCCGGTACCCGGAGGACATGTTCAAGGTCCAGCGCACCCTGCTCACGCAGTACCACGTGGACTCGGCGTCGGAGTTCTTCTCGGGCCAGGACTTCTGGCGCAACCCCGAGGACCCGACGGTCGCCGGGGAGAACAAGCCGTTGCAGCCGCCGTACTACCAGACCCTCCAGATGCCGGGCCAGGACGAGCCGACGTTCTCGCTCTCCTCGTCGTTCATCACGGGCGGTACGGGTGACCGCAACGTCCTCACCGGTTATCTCGCGGTCGACGCCGAGGCCGGCGACGAGGCAGGCGAACCTGCTGAGGGTTACGGCAAGCTCAGGCTCCTCGAGCTGCCGCGTGGGTCGACCGTGCCCGGCCCCGGACAGGTGCAGAACAACTTCAACTCCGACAACGAGATCGCGCAGAACCTCAACCTGCTCCGGCAGGGCAACTCGACGGTCCTCAACGGAAACCTGCTGACCCTGCCGATGGGCGGTGGCCTGCTCTACGTGCAGCCGGTCTACGTGCAGTCGTCGAGCGGCACGCAGTTCCCGCTGCTCCGCAAGGTGCTCGTCGCCTTCGGTGACGAGGTCGGCTTCGCCGACACGCTGGACGGGGCACTGGACCAGGTGTTCGAGGGCGACTCGGGTGCGACGGCCGGTGACGCCAACCAGCCGGACGAGGGAGACGTGCCGGTGGACGACACGCCGACCGAGACCCCGACCGACACGCCGACGGATGCCCCGACGGACGAGCCCACAGACGCCCCGACGACCGCTCCGCCGGTCGACGGCGGCGACCCCCGGGCTCGCCTCGACGCCGCGCTGGCCGACGCGGGCCAGGCGCTCGTCGACAGCCAGACGGCGCTCTCCACGGGAGACTTCGCGGCGTACGGCGAGGCGCAGGAGCGTCTCCAGGTGGCGATCGAGGCCGCGGTGGCCGCGGAGGCCGAGCTGCAGTAGCCCGCCG